>NZ_JBSGXU010000042.1:0-51002 GCF_053610205.1 Streptomyces sp. NPDC054932
GGGGGGGCCTTCCCGCGGCCGTGCCCGCCTACCGGGGGCACCCGCCCCCCCCCGTTCGGCCCGGCCCCGGACGGGGCGGCCCCCGCGCCGAGTACGGCCCGCCGGGCCTGCCCGGCCTCATCGGACGCCCCCCGCGCCCCGGCGCGGGCCCGGTCGTCGGGCGCGCAGCCGCGGCCGCGCCCCCCGGGGCGGCGCGGGACCCGGTACGGGCCACCGCGGACCTGCCCCGGCCGCCGGCCGGCGGCCGGGCGGCGGTGTACGAGGCCACCGCGCGGGCCACCCGGAACCTGCTGGAGCGCCAGGACCCCCAGGGCTGGTGGAAGGGCGACCTGGAGACCAACGTCACCATGGACGCGGAGGACCTGCTGCTGCGGCAGTTCCTCGGGATCCGCGACGAGGCCACCACCCGCGCCGCCGCCCTCTTCATCCGCGGCGAGCAGCGCGAGGACGGCACCTGGGCCACCTTCCACGGCGGACCGCCCGAACTGTCCGCCACCATCGAGGCCTACGTCGCGCTGCGCCTCGCCGGGGACGCGCCCGACGCCCTGCACATGTCCCGCGCCTCGGCCTGGATCCGGGCCCACGGGGGGATCGCCGCCGCCCGCGTCTTCACCCGGATCTGGCTGGCCCTCTTCGGCTGGTGGAACTGGGACCACCTGCCCGAACTCCCGCCCGAGCTGGTCTTCCTGCCGCCCTGGGTGCCCCTGAACATCTACGACTTCGGCTGCTGGGCCCGCCAGACCATCGTCCCGCTCACCGTGGTCTCCGCGCTGCGGCCGGTCCGCCCGGCCCCCTTCACCCTGGACGAGCTGCACGCCGACGCCCGGGTGCCGAATCCCGCCAGGAGACTCGCCCCGCTGGCCAGCTGGGACGGCGTCTTCCAGCGCATGGACAAGGCGCTGCACGTCTACCGGCGGTTCGCCCCGCGCCGGCTGCGCAGGGCCGCGATGGCCACCGCCGGCCGCTGGATCATCGAACGCCAGGAGAACGACGGCTGCTGGGGCGGGATCCAGCCGCCCGCCGTCTACTCGGTCATCGCCCTGCACCTGCTCGGCTACGACCTGCGGCATCCGGTGATGCGCGCCGGACTGGAGTCCCTGGACCGGTTCGCGGTGTGGCGCGAGGACGGCGCCCGGATGATCGAGGCCTGCCAGTCCCCGGTCTGGGACACCTGCCTCGCCGCCATCGCGCTGGCCGACGCGGGCCTGCCCCCGGACCATCCGGCGCTGGTCAGGGCCGCCGACTGGATGCTCGGCGAGGAGATCGTGCGCAGCGGGGACTGGGCGGTGCGTCGGCCCGGGCTGGCCCCCGGCGGCTGGGCGTTCGAGTTCCACAACGACTCCTACCCCGACATCGACGACACCGCCGAGGTGGTCCTCGCACTGCGCCGGATCAAGCACCCGGACCCCGCCCGGGTCGAGGCGGCCATCGCCCGCGGGGTGTCCTGGAACCTCGGCATGCAGTCGAGGAACGGGGCGTGGGGAGCCTTCGACGCCGACAACACCAGCCCCTTCCCGAACAAGCTGCCCTTCTGCGACTTCGGCGAGGTCATCGACCCGCCGTCGGCCGACGTCACCGCCCACGTGGTGGAGATGCTCGCCTTCGAGGGCCGGGCGGGGGACGCCCGGACCCGGCGCGGCATCGCCTGGCTGCTCGCCGAACAGGAGCCGAGCGGCGGCTGGTTCGGCCGCTGGGGCACCAACTACGTCTACGGGACCGGATCGGTGGTCCCGGCCCTCACCGCCGCGGGTCTGGCCCCGGGGCATCCCGCGATCCGGCGGGCCGTGCGCTGGCTGGAGTCCGTACAGAACGAGGACGGCGGGTGGGGCGAGGACCAGCGCTCCTACAAGGACCCGTCCTGGGCCGGGAAGGGCGCGTCCACCGCCTCGCAGACCGCATGGGCGCTGATGGCCCTGCTGTCGGCCGGCGAGCGCGAGGGCAAGGCCGTCGAGCGCGGCATCGCCCACCTGGTGCAGACCCAGAAGGAGGACGGCACCTGGGACGAGCCGTACTTCACCGGCACCGGCTTCCCCTGGGACTTCTCCATCAACTACCACCTGTACCGGCAGGTGTTCCCGCTCACGGCGCTCGGCCGCTATCTGTACGGGGAGCCCTTCTCCCCGGCCGGGGAGGCGTGATGCCGGCCGGGGGCGGGGACCGTCCCCGCCACCCCGATCCCCTGCTGGTCGCCTGCGCGCTGCGCATCGAGCAGGCCGCGCTGCGCAGCGCGGGCCGCGGCCCGGGGAGCGGACCGGCCGGCGGGCACGTCCTGCTGCGCACCGGGATGGGTCCCCGCGCGGCCGAGCGGGCCGTCGGCCGGGCACTGGACCGGCCCGGGATGGACCGGGCCGCCGTCCTCGCGACCGGGTTCTGCGCCGGGCTGGTCCCCGGCATGCACCCCGGTGACCTGGTCGTCGCCGAGGAGACCCGGGCCCCGCAGGGGACCGTCGGCTGCACCGGGAGCACCCTGCTCGCCGAGGCACTGGCCCGGGCCGCCCCGGGCCGGACCGTGCACACCGGCGCGCTGACCGGATCGGACCACGTCGTCCGCGGCCAGGAGCGCGCCCGGCTGCGCGCCACCGGAGCCGTCGCGGTCGACATGGAATCCGCGGCCACCCTGTGGACCGCCACCCGGGGCGGCGGACGTCCGGTTGCGGCCGTCCGGGTGATCGTGGACGCTCCGGAGCACGAGCTCGTCCGTATCGGCACGGTTCGCGGGGGAATATCGGCCTTCCGTGTCCTGCGTGCCGTACTGCCCGCGTTCTATGAATGGCACCGTTCGTTGCTGCTCCCCAGGAGGTGAGCCAGATGGCCATGCCGCTGCGCCAGTCCATCAGGGTCGGGACATATCTTCTCGAACAGAAGCTCCGCAAGCGCGAGAAGTTCCCGCTGATCGTCGAACTGGAACCGCTCTACGCCTGCAACCTGGCCTGTGAGGGGTGCGGGAAGATCCAGCACCCGGCCGGGGTGCTCAAGCAGCGCATGCCGGTCGCACAGGCGGTCGGTGCCGTGCTGGAGTCCGGTGCGCCCATGGTGTCCATCGCGGGCGGTGAGCCCTTGATGCACCCGCAGATCCACGAGATCGTCCGTCAGTTGGTGGCGAGGCGGAAGTACGTATTCCTCTGCACCAACGCGATGCTGCTGCGCAAGAAGATCGAGAAGTTCACCCCTTCCCCGTATTTCGCCTTCGCCGTGCACATCGACGGGCTGCGCGAGCGCCACGACGAGTCGGTGGCCAAGGAAGGCGTCTTCGACGAGGCGGTCGCGGCCATCAAGGAGGCGAAGAAGCGTGGGTTCCGGGTGACCACCAACTCCACCTTCTTCAACACCGACACTCCGCAGACGATCATCGAGGTGCTCAACTACCTCAATGACGACCTCCAGGTCGACGAGATGATGATCTCGCCCGCCTATGCCTACGAAAAGGCGCCCGACCAGGAGCACTTCCTGGGCGTCGAACAGACCCGGGATCTCTTCAGGAAGGCCTTCGCGGGCGGCAACCGGCGACGCTGGCGGCTCAATCACTCCCCGCTCTTCCTCGACTTCCTGGAAGGAAAGGCCGATTTCCCCTGCACGGCCTGGGCCATTCCGAATTACTCCCTCTTCGGCTGGCAGCGCCCCTGCTATCTGATGAGCGACGGCTACGTACCGACGTACCGCGAGCTCATCAACGACACCGACTGGGACAAGTACGGCCGGGGGAAGGACCCGCGCTGCGCGAACTGCATGGCGCACTGCGGCTACGAACCCACCGCCGTCCTCGCCACCATGGGCTCCCTCAAGGAATCCCTGCGCGCGGCCCGGGAGACGATCGGCGGCAACCGGGACAAGTCGGCATGACCGCGCGGCCACAGGAGGAAGGGGGCGGCCGGGGCAAGGGCTTCGACCTCGGCGCCCTGCTGGCCGAGCGCGGCGCGGAGCGGTACGAGCTGCACGCCCGGCACCTCAACCACCAGCTGCCCCGCATGCTGCACACCATCGGCTTCGACAAGGTCTACGAGCGGGCCGAGGGCGCCCACTTCTGGGACGCCGAGGGCAACGACTACCTCGACATGCTGGCCGGGTTCGGGGTGATGGGCCTGGGCCGGCACCACCCGGTCGTCCGCCGGGCCCTGCACGACGTCCTGGACGCCCAGCTCGCCGACCTCACCCGCTTCGACTGCCAGCCGTTGCCGGGACTGCTGGCCGAGAAACTCCTCTCGTACAGCCCGCACCTGGACCGGGTGTTCTTCGGCAACAGCGGCACCGAGGCGGTGGAGACCGCTCTGAAGTTCGCCCGGTACGCCACGGGGCGGCCCAGGATCCTCTACTGCGACCATGCCTTCCACGGGCTCACCACCGGCTCCCTCTCGGTGAACGGGGAGGGCGGCTTCCGGGACGGCTTCGCACCGCTGCTCCCCGACACGAGGATCGCGATGGGGGACCTCGCGGCCCTGGAGCGGGAGCTGAAGCGCGGGGATGTGGCCGCCTTCGTCGTCGAGCCGATCCAGGGCAAGGGGGTCCTGGCCGCCCCGCCCGGATTTCTGCTCGCCGCGCAGGAGGCGCTGCACCGGCGGGGGGCGCTGCTGATCGCGGACGAGGTGCAGACCGGCCTCGGACGGACCGGGGACTTCTACGCGTACCAGCACGAGCCGGGCGTGGAGCCGGACCTGGTGTGCGTGGCGAAGGCGCTGTCGGGCGGCTACGTGCCGGTCGGCGCGACCCTGGGCAAGGACTGGATCTTCAAGAAGGTCTACTCGTCCATGGACCGGGTGCTCGTGCACTCCGCGAGCTTCGGTTCCAACGCGCAGGCGATGGCGGCGGGCCTGGCGGTGCTGTCCGTCATGGAGGACGAGGAGCTCGTGGCGCACGCCCGGGCGACGGGTGACCTGCTGCGCGGGCGCCTGGCCGCGCTCGTGGACGAGTACGAGCTGCTGCACGAGGTGCGCGGGCGCGGGCTCATGATCGGCATCGAATTCGGCCGGCCGTCCTCACTCGGCCTGCGCAGCCGGTGGACCATGCTGCAGGCGGCCCGCAAGGGTCTGTTCGCGCAGATGGTCGTGGTGCCGCTGCTGCAGAAGCACCGGATCCTCACCCAGGTCTCCGGGGACCATCTGGAGGTGATCAAGCTGATCCCGCCGCTGATCGTGGACGAGCGGGACGTGGACCGGTTCGTCGGGGCCTTCCGTCAGGTCATGGACGAGGCGCACGGCGGGTCCGGGCTGATCTGGGACTTCGGAAGGACGCTGGTGAAGCAGGCCGTCGCGGCGCGCTGACGGCCTGCCGCCCCTGCGGGGAACCGGTCCCGGGCGCGTCAGACCAGGAGCCGGTCGCGCAGCCGGTCGAGGGTCTCGGGCTTCAGCCCGAGGCCCTCCGCCAGGTAGGCGTCCACCCCGCCCCAGATCTCGTCGATGGTGTCGAAGGCGGCCACCAGGTACTCGGCGCGGGCGTCGAAGAGCGGCTGGAGCAGCTCCATCACCTCGGGGGAGCGGGCCTCGGGCGACTCGCCGCTGCGGCGGACGCGGTAGCGGCGGTGCGGGGCGTTCGACTCGAGGTAGTCCGCCACGATGGCCTCGCGCTCGACGCCCAGCGCGAGCAGCGTGACGGCGATCGACAGGCCGGCCCGGTCCTTGCCGGCGGCGCAGTGCATGAGGGCGGGGACGCTGTCCTCGGCGAGGGCGTGCACGACCCGGCTGTGCTCGGCGGTGCGGTCGCGGATGATCCCGCGGTACGAGTTCGACATCCGGGCCGCGGCCTTGCCGTCGCCCAGGAGTGAGCGCAGCTGGGCCAGGTCGCCGTCGCGGACCAGCCGCCAGAACTCCCGCCCGTCGGCCGGGTCCGAGAGCGGGATGTTGACGTTCAGGACGCCGGGCAGCTCGACGTCCGCCCCCTCCAGCGCGTGGTCGGCGCCGTTGCGGAAGTCGAAGACGGTGTGGAGGCCGAGCGAGGCGAGGAACTCTGCATCGCTTTCGGTGGCATGTGCGAGATGTCCGCTTCGGAACAGTCGTCCCGTCCTGACCGTTCGGCCGTCAGAAGTCGGCAATCCGCCCACATCGCGGAAATTGCGCACTCCGGTCAGCTCCGGCTCCTGTATCTGCTGGGTCAAAGCAACTCCTCCGCCACGTCGTGGGCCCTCTGTCCGAATTGCACTGCTTGGCGCCAACTTGCCATATCCGGAGGCGAGATCGGGCACGTCCCCGTGAGCCAGATCATACGGTGACCGTGAGTGCCTGATCGCTAAAGGCGAATGGCCCAGTCGGAGCGGCTGTTGACGGTGGGGAATGGACGGAGGGTGACCGGAATTTCGTCGGTCCCTCATGTCTGTGATTCCGTCAGGGAATTCATGGCTTGTTCCGTGCAGCCGCAAGGGATTACCTTCGCGATCGATCCGGGTGGACCGCCAAATCCTGCCGCCTCCCGGAAACCGCACCCGACCTATTCGTGCGGCAGGAGCGGGGGAACCAGGTAAGCCGCTGTCCCGGAGATCTTTTCGCCGGGACGGCTCGGGGTGAAGCCGTTCATGTCCCGTACATGTACGGCCGGACATCTCCAGTCCGAACCCGACAGCTCACCTCGCAGGCGCCGGAGAGGAATTCGTCATGCCTGCAAAGGGTAAGCACCGCCGCCCCAAGTCCCTTTCCCTTTCGCGCGGTTTCGCCGTCGCCGGAACCGGTGGCGCGGCCCTCGCGCTCCCGCTGATCGGTGCCGCCGGCGCCCACGCGGCCGGCGCCCCCGCCGCCGCGACGGCCGTGACTCCCGCGGTGGCCCCGCAGGCCCCGGCCGCGCTTCGGACGGCGCCCGTCGCCGCCGTGCAGGCAGTCCCGACCGTCTACACGGTCGTGCCGGGCGACTACCTCTCCAAGATCGCCGCCGAGCGCCGGCTGTCCGGCGGCTGGGAGCAGCTGTACGCCGACAACCGCGAGGCCGTCGGCAGCAACCCGTCGCTGATCCACCCCGGCCTGAAGCTGACCCTCGGTGGTCCGGGCGAGGCGGCTCCGGCCGAGCCCGCCCCCGAGGTCGCCCCCGAGGCCGCCCCCGAGGCCGACGCGAAGCCGGCCGCGGAGGCAGCGCCGAAGCCCGTCGCGAAGTCCTCCCCGAACAAGGCCCGCAAGCAGGCCGCGCAGGCCGCCCCGGCGCAGCAGGAAGCGGCCGCCGAGGCTCCCGCCGCGCCGCAGTCGGCCGGCGGCTTCGTGGCCCCGGTCGGTGGCGGGATCTCCACCCAGTACAAGGTCGCGGGCAGCATGTGGTCCTCCGGTTACCACACCGGCGTCGACTTCATCGCGAGCATGGGCACCACCGTCAAGGCGGTCGGCGAGGGCACCGTGGTCTCCGCCGGATGGAGCGGCTCGTACGGCAACGAGGTCGTCATCCGGCACGCGGACGGCAAGTACTCCCAGTACGCCCACCTGTCCCAGCTCTCCGTCTCCTCCGGCCAGAGCGTCACCGCCGGCCAGACCATCGGCCTCTCCGGTTCCACCGGCAACTCCACCGGCCCGCACCTCCACTTCGAGATCCGTACGAGCCCGTCCTACGGCTCTGACATGGACCCGATCGCGTACCTCCGCTCGAAGGGCGCGAGCCTCTGACGGCACCCGCCGTCGGAACTCCGACACGCGTGAGGCCGGGACCCGAGGGGGGTCCCGGCCTCACGTGTACTTATTCCTTATCCCTCGCGTGGTACAGATCACGGTCCGTCAACCCCTCATTACGTTGGCGTAGGTTGCTTTCGGGGGTGAAGGATGGGTTCTCGTGGCAGCGACGACGACGAAACTCAAGACCATCGGCTCGTACGCGGCGATCGGGGACAGCTTCACCGAGGGCGTGGGGGACCCGGGACCCGGGGATTCATTTCTCGGCTGGGCGGACCGGCTCGCCGTGCTCCTGGCCGATCAGCGCGAAGAGCATGACTTCCGGTATGCGAATCTGGCGGTGCGGGGGAAGCTCCTGGACCAGATCGTGGCCGACCAGCTTCCGAGAGCCAAGGCCCTCGCACCGGACCTGGTGACCTTCTGCGCGGGCGGCAACGACATCATCCGGCCCGGCACCGACCCGGACGACGTGGCGGAGCGGTTCGAGGCGGCCGTGGCCGACCTCACCGGATCCGTGGGCCAGGTCATGATCACCACGGGCTTCGACACGCGCGGCGTTCCGGTGCTCAAGCACCTCCGCGGCAAGGTCGCGACGTACAGCGCGCACGTCCGCGCCATCGCCGACCGCTACGACTGCCCGGTGCTCGACCTCTGGTCGCTGAAGTCCGTACAGGACCGGCGGGCGTGGGACACGGACCGGCTGCACCTCTCTCCCGAGGGGCACACGCGGGTCGCGCTGCGCGCCGCGCAGGTGCTCGGGCTGGACGTACCCGCCGACCCCGACCAGCCGTGGCCCCCGCAGCGGCCGCGCGGCTCGGTGGACGTGACCCGGGACAACATCCAGTGGGCGCGCGAGCACCTCGCGCCGTGGATCGGCCGACGGCTGCGCGGGGAGTCCTCCGGGGACCACGTCGAGGCGAAGCGGCCGGACCTGCTGCCGCTGTAGCGGGCGCGGGAGCCGGAAGCGGAATCCTTCGGGGCCGGTGTGCGTTGGGATGGTCGTAGAGCGACGACCATCCCGACCCGATCCTCCCTGGAGGCGCTTTGACCGGCTCCCGTCCCTTGCGTCCGCGGCTGCGTGCCCTGCGGCCCGAAGCCTTCGGTGCGGACCCGTCCGGTGCCCGGCTGGAGCGGATCCGCCGCTCGCCGAACTTCGCCGACGGCGTCTTCCAGAACCCGGTCGGGGCCCGGAACAGGCCCTCGGGGTCGATGGCGGAGTTCGCCAAGATCTACTTCCACCGGGAGCAGCGGGTCCGGCGCAGCCCGGCCGCGCCGATCCCGGTCCACCCGACGACCCTCGCGGACCTGGCGAAGCCGCCCGTGAGCGGCCTGCGGCTGACCTGGATGGGGCACTCCAGCGTGCTCGCGGAGATCGACGGGCGCCGGGTCCTGTTCGACCCGGTGTGGGGCGAGCGGTGCTCCCCCTTCCCCTTCGCCGGACCCAAGCGGCTGCACCCGGTACCGGTCCCGCTGGCCTCGCTGGGCCCGGTCGACGTCGTGGTCATCTCGCACGACCACTACGACCACCTCGACCTGCCGACGATCAAGGAGCTGGCCGGTACGGACACGGTCTTCGCCGTGCCGCTGGGCGTCGGCGCGCACCTGGAGCGCTGGGGCGTACCGGCCGACCGGCTGCGCGAGCTCGACTGGAACGAGAGCACCAAGATCGCCGGGCTCTCGCTCACGGCCACCCCCGCCCGCCACTTCTGCGGCCGCGGCCTGCGCAACCAGCAGCACACCCTGTGGGCGTCCTGGGTCGTCGCGGGCGACGAACACCGGATCTACCACAGCGGGGACACCGGCTACTTCCCCGGCTTCAAGGAGATCGGCGCCGAGCACGGACCCTTCGACGCCACGATGATCCAGATCGGCGCGTATTCGGAGTACTGGCCCGACATCCACATGACGCCCGAGGAGGGCGTGCGCGCCCACCTCGACCTGCAGGGCGGCACCCCCCACGGCACGATGCTGCCGATCCACTGGGGCACCTTCAACCTGGCCCTGCACCCGTGGGACGAGCCCGGCGAGGGCACGCTGACCGCGGCCGGCGGGGCCGGGACGGCCATCGCGCTGCCCATCCCCGGCCAGCCGTTCGAGCCCGGCGCCGCCGGGGCCCCGAGCGGGCCGTGGTGGCGTCCGTTCGTGGCGGCGGGCACACCCGTACCCCCCGCTCCGCCGCGGCCGGCGGTTCCCGACCGGGCGGCCCCCGTAGGCCGCGAGGAGCCCGAAGCCGTCGGTTCGTAGCGGCGGCCCCGGGGCGGCGCCGGGGCGGTCCGCAGGGCCCGACCGGCGCATTCGGGCTGCAGTGCGAGCGCTCCACCGGGAGCGGGAAGCACCCCCGCGAAGTTCACCAACTGGCGGTCCGGGGTGCTGCGATGGGGTCTAGCGTGGGTATTCGGTGATCAACACCGGGCCCCGGGAACGCTGGGGGCCGGGCCCCACGTACCGAGGACGCAGATGTCCGGACTCCGCGCCGCCCGCCACGCCCCGTCGAGACACGCCGTCACCGGTCCCGGTCGGCAGATACGCCCCCAGCTGGTGCGCGCCGCCGTACTGCCCACGCTCGCCGCCGGGCTCAGCGGCGCCGCCGCGGTGATCTTCACGCTCCAGCTCGGCGGGGGAGTCGGCGACCGCGACGCCCGGCTGTGGCCGGTGCTCACCGGCTGCGCCCTCCTCGTCGTGGGCGCTCTCGCGGCGGCCCTGCTCGGCGCCCAGCGCGCCGCCAAGGCCGTACGGGACCGGTGCGAGGCGCTGCGCCGTTCCAGCGTGCGCGGCCGCGGCGAGCTGAGCACGGCCGCCGACCGGCTGGAGCGGGGCGAGACCCCGCCCCGCCCGGTGCGCGGCGGTCCGAGCTCCCCGCCGCCCGGCGCGGACCCGGCCGGGATGGACGAGTTCTGGCTGCTCTCCCAGGAGCTGCGCGGTGCCCGCGAGCAGGCGCACACGACCCTCCTGCGGCTGGCCGGACCGGCCGCCCCGTCCGACAGCGAGCGCAAGGTCGAGGTCTTCGTCAACCTCGCGCGCCGTCTCCAGTCCCTCGTGCACCGCGAGATCTCGCTGCTGGACGACCTGGAGGACACGGTCGAGGACCCGGAGCTGCTCAAGGAGCTCTTCCACGTCGACCACCTCGCCACCCGCATCCGCCGCCACGCCGAGAACCTCGCCGTGCTGGGCGGCGCCGCCTCCCGCCGCCAGTGGACCAGGCCCATCGACCTGAGCGAGGTGCTCCGCTCCTCGGTCGCGGAGGTCGAGCAGTACACGCGGGTCAAGGTCGTGCCCCCGGCCGGCGGCAGCGTGCGCGGGCACGCGGTCGCGGACGTGGTGCACCTGCTGGCCGAGCTCGTCGAGAACGCCACGGTGTTCTCCGCCCCCGACACCGATGTGGTGCTGCGCGCCGAGCGGGTCACCGCCGGGATCGCCGTCGAGGTGGAGGACCGGGGGCTGGGCATGCCGGCCGAGGAACAGCACCGGATGAACGCGCTGCTCGGCGACCCCGACCAGATCAGCGTCCGGCACCTGCTCGCGGACGGCCGGATCGGCCTGTTCGTGGTGTCGGCGCTGGCCCGCCGGCACGGGATCGCCGTCGAGCTCAAGTCCAACATCTACGGCGGCGTGCTCGCCGTGCTGGTTCTGCCGCAGGAGCTGCTGGGCGCGGAGGCCCCGAGCGCGGCCGACGCGGCGGGGGGATCCCGGGCCACTTCGTGGGGGACCGGGCAGGGGACGGCGACCCCGCCGCTGGAGCCGGTACGGATGCCCCTGCCGGGGCCCGCGCCGGAGACCTGGCAGGCGCCCGGCAGCCCGGAGGCGGCCGCCCCGTACGACCCCGGACCCCGACCCGGGCCCCTACCGGTGCCCCTGACCGACCCCGTGACCCTGCCGGCGCCCCGGTCCGCTGCGACGGCCGGACCCGTCCCCTCCCCGCGGACCGATCCGGACCGCGCTCCCGCGCCCGGTACGGGTGCGGTGGCCTGGTCCGCGCCCGTCGACCCGCGGGTCGGGCCCGCGCCGGGTGCGCCCGCCGGGGCGGTGTCCTGGTCAGCCCCGGCCCCGGCCCCGGCCCCGGCCCCGGCCCCGGCCCCGGCTCCGGATGCGGCTTCGGCCGCGGA
This sequence comes from Streptomyces sp. NPDC054932, assembly GCF_053610205.1. Taxonomy (NCBI): domain Bacteria; kingdom Bacillati; phylum Actinomycetota; class Actinomycetes; order Kitasatosporales; family Streptomycetaceae; genus Streptomyces; species Streptomyces sp. NPDC054932. The sequence continues at coordinate 11,672 of NZ_JBSGXU010000042.1, forward strand.
GCCCGGGCCCGCGGCCGGCTCCGTACCCGGTGAGCCCGACGCGGGCGACCGGCCGCTGCTTCCCAGGCGCCGCGCCCAGCAGCACCTCGCGCCCCAGCTGCGCGAGGAACCCGCCCCGCGCCGGGCACCGGACCCCGAGCCGCCCCTGCACGACCCGGGCCTGATGGCCGCCTTCCAGCGGGGCTTCGGCCTCGCCCAGTCGGAGAACCAGGTATGACCCCGACCCCTCACCTCAGCAAGGAGCGCACCCCCATGGGCGGCGAAGTGGCGATGAAGACCGGCGGCCGGCTCTCGGATCTCGACTGGCTGCTCAGCGGGCTGGTGCAGCGCGTGCCGTACACGCGCAGCGCCGTGATCCTCACCGCCGACGGGCTCGTGACCTGCGTACACGGGCTGGACGCGGACAGCGCCGACCACCTGGCCGCCCTCGCGTCCGGGCTGTACTCGCTGGGCCGCAGCGCGGGCTCCCGCTTCGGGGACGGCTCCGAGGTGCGGCAGGTCGTGGTCGAACTCGACACCACGCTCGTCTTCGTCTCCGCGGCCGGATCCGGGACCTGCCTGGCCGTCCTCGCCGACCGGGAGGCCGACGCCGGCGTGCTCGGCTACGAGATGGCGATGCTGGTCAAGAGCGTGCGCCCGTACCTGGCGGCCGCGCCGCGGCGGCCCGTCGCCGACGCGGAGCGATGAGGGTCCACGGGAGGGGGGCGTACGCGAAGGGGCGGGACACACCATGGGTCGACGACTCGGCGGGCAAGGTGATGCGCCCGTACACCGCCAGCGGGGGGCGGACCAGGCCGGGCGTCGCGCTCGACCTGCTCTCGCTGGTGAGCACGACGGGGGTACGGCCGCGGATCCCGCTCGGCGCGGAGCACACCCTCGTGCTGCGGATGTGCGCGGGCGCCGCCACGGTCACGGTCGCCGAGGTGGCCGGGCAGCTGCGGCTGCCGGCCGTGGTGGTGAAGGTGCTGCTGTCCGACCTGCTGGAACACGGGGCCGTCATGGTGCAGGCGCCGCGGTTCCCGGTCGGAGGGTCCTTCGCCGCCGATGACCGGTCCCTGCTCCTGGCGGTGCTCGATGGCCTGCGCAAACGACTGTGACGCCCCCGTGGCCGCGCCCGCGACGCTGAAGATCCTGGTCGCGGGCGGGTTCGGGGCGGGCAAGACCACCTTCGTGGGCGCGGTGAGCGAGATCGAACCGCTGAGCACCGAGGAACTGCTCAGCGACCTCGGCGCGAGCTCCGACCCGCTGCACGGCGTCGAGGCGAAGACCACGACCACCGTCGCCCTCGACTTCGGCCGGATCACCCTGGACGAGCGTCACGTGCTCTACCTCTTCGGCACGCCCGGGCAGCACCGGTTCTGGTTCCTCTGGGAGGAGCTGTGCGCGGGCGCGCTCGGTGCGGTGGTGCTCGCCGACACCCGCCGCCTGGCCGACTGCTTTCCCGCCGTGGACTTCTTCGAGCGGCGCGGGATTGCCTTCATCGTCGCCGTCAACGAGTTCGACGGCGGTCACCGCTACGGACCCGACGAGGTCCGCGAAGCGGTGGGGCTCGGGCCCGAGGTGCCGGTCGTACGGTGCGACGCGCGCCTCGCGAGCTCCGGGACGGGGGCGCTGGCCGCCCTCGTCCGCCACCTGTTGTGCACGTCCACAGCCAGCTAGCTCTTCGTCTTCGGAGTCGGGGGAACCGCCATGACGTACTACGAATCGACCGGACACCTGCTGCTCACGCCGGTGGACCGGGAAGCGCCCGCGCGCGCCGTCCGGCTCCGTGAGCTGGGCCTGGGGGAGCGTACGGACGCCGAGCTGGACGCCTTCGCCAGGCGCGTCGCGGACACGCTCGGCGCACCGTACGCGGGGGTCAACTTCGTCGGCGAGGAGCGGCAGTTCTTCGCGGGGCTGCACCACGCCGCCGATGCCCCGGCGAGCGGCTACCCGGCACGGGTCCTGGCCCGCGACCACGGCTACTGCCCGCACGTGGTGGTGCGGCGGCGGGCGCTGGTGCTGGAGGACGTACGGGACTTCGCGCGCTTCGCGGGCAACGCGGTGGTGGACGAGAGCGGCGTCCGCACGTACGCGGGAGCGCCCGTCACGGACCGGCGCGGGATCGTCCTGGGCACGGTGTGCGCGGTCGACGTGGTGCCGCGGCGGTGGGGTACGGAGGGGCTCGCCACCGTGAAGGCGCTGGCGGCGGAGCTGGTGGAGCTGGTGCACGAGCGGGAGGACCGGGGGCGGGTCCCGGGCGCGGTGGCACAGGACCGGCGGGGGTGAGCGGGGATCGTCGGTGCCGGGGGCTACGGTCGTCGCAAGAGGATTCACCGGAGGCCGGAGAGGAGTCCCGGGGATGGCCACAACCGCACAGGACGTCCGCTTGATCGCGCTGTCGCTCCCGGACAGCAGCGAGAAGCCCGCCTGGGGGATGCCCACCTTCCGGGTGGGCGGGAAGATCTTCGTTTCGCTGGCCGACGACGACACCTCGATCGGGGTGAAGTGCCCCAAGGAGGAACGCGCCGAGCTGATCGCGGCCGAGCCGGAGAAGTTCTTCCTGCGCGCCGGTCACGACGACAACTACGCCTGGATCCGGGTCCGGCTGGCGGCGGTGCAGAGCGAGGACGAGCTGCGCTCCATCCTGACCGACTCCTGGCTCCAGGCGGCCCCCAAGCGCCTGATCGCCGCCCACCCGGAGCTCACCGGCGGCGTGGTCTGAGGGCCGTGCCACGGTCCCCGCGGACCCGGTGACGTAAAGGTGCGCGCAACCACCCCGGGAAGTGCGGTATCGTTCTCCTGCGCGTTCAACCAGGGGAAAGCCCAGGTCAGCGTGCATCGGGACGTGGCGCAGCTTGGTAGCGCACTTGACTGGGGGTCAAGGGGTCGCAGGTTCAAATCCTGTCGTCCCGACTCGTAAGAGTCGTGAATCGAGGGGCCGCTCCGGAGCAATCCGGAGCGGCCCCTCGATCGTTTTCCGCCTCACCGGTCTTCCGGGGCCTGCTCCGGCCGAGGTCAGGCGGTCGGTTCCGCGTCGGCCTCCCGGTGCATGCCCGCGCACAGCGCCCAGACCACGAACAGGTTCACGGCGACCAGGGTCAGGGCCCACCACGGGTACCACGGAATCCACAGGAAATTGGCGATCGCGCCGAGTCCGGCGACGGCCACACCGAAGAAGCGTGCCCACAGGGCTCCGGTGAACACGGCGCAGCCGGCGACGACCATGGCGATGCCCACGATCAGGTGGATCCAGCCCCAGCCCGTCAGGCTGAACTCGAACACGTAGTGCCGCGTGACGACGAACAGGTCGTCCCTGGCGAGGGCCGCGATCCCTTCGAAGATCGCCATCGCGCCGCCGAAGACCATCAGGGCACCTGCCGCGAGGGTGGTGCCCGATGTGGGCGCGTGCCAGGCGCTGGGCTGCGGTCGGCTGGTCCGGGATCTACTGGCGTCACTGGCCATGTCGGTCTCCTCGGTGGCAGAGCCGACCCGGCGCACCAGAGTCGGCGATCCCCCGATTCAGCGTGGCACGGTCACCCTCCGTCGGCACTCCGGCCGGGTTTCCCGGGCCTGAGTGCCGGGAGAGGTGGGCACGGGGGCGGGCTCGCGCACTGCCCGTACCCGAAGCTCCGGGAGCCGCCTTCCCCGGCTGCGGCTAGCCTGGGAGCGCGGTGGCAAGCTCGATCGGAGGGCCGGTGCCGTGACGCACGCCGACTGGCTTCTGCTTCCCGGCGAACGCGGCAATCCCGCGACGCGCCTGGACCGGCGCCGCCCGGACGGCGCGGCCTGGTCCCGGGGGAACCACGTACGGCCCTTGGTCCACGGCGCCGTGTACTTCGCGGAGCTCATGGCGGCCGTCCGCGCGACGGGTCCGGGCGACCTGCTCCTGTTCACCGACTGGCGCGGGGACCCGGACGAGCGGCTCGACGGGCCCGGCACGGAAGTCGGTGCCGTCCTGTGCCGGGCGGCCGAGCGCGGCGTCATCGTCAAGGGCCTGTTGTGGCGTTCCCACCTGGACGGTCTTCACTTCAGCCAAGAAGAGAACCTCCGCTTCGGGAAGGAGATCGCGCGGGCCGGCGGCGAGTGCCTGCTGGACATGCGGGTGCGGCCCGGTGGCTCCCACCACCAGAAACTGGTGGTGCTGCGCCACCGCGGCCGCCCGGACCTGGACGTCGCCTACGTCGGCGGGATCGACCTCTGTCACAACCGCAACGACGACGCCACTCATGTGGGCGACCGCCAGTCGCTGCGCCTGGCCCCCGCCTACGGGCCGCACCCGCCGTGGCACGACGTCCAGCTCGCCCTGCGCGGGCCGGTCGTAGGCGACGTCGAGGCCGTCTTCCGCGAACGGTGGGAGGATCCGGCTCCGCTCAGCCGCAGCCCGCTCACCCGACTGCGGGAGCGGATGCACCACGAGGACATCAGTGCGGACCGGCTGCCGCCGCAGACGCCCGACCCGGTGCCCTGCGGCACGCACACCGTCCAGCTGCTGCGGACGTATCCGAACCGGCTGCTGCGCGGCTACCCCTTCGCCCCCGACGGCGAGCGCAGCATCGCGCGGGGGTACACCAAGGCGCTGCGCCGGGCCAGGGCGCTGATCTACCTGGAGGACCAGTACCTGTGGTCCCCGCGAGTGGTGGCCTGCTTCGCCCGGGCGCTGCGCGAGCACCCGCGGCTGCGGCTGATCGCGGTCGTCCCCACGGTGCCGGAGCAGACCGGTCCGCTCACGCTGCCCATGAACCTGATCGGGCGGATCAAGGCACTGGCGCAGCTGCACCGGGCCGGCGGCGACCGGGTCGCGGTGTACGGCCTGGAGAACCGGTCCGGAACCCCGGTCTACGTCCATGCCAAGGTGTGCGTGATCGACGACGTGTGGGCCTCCGTCGGCTCCGACAACGTCAACCTCCGTTCGTGGACCCATGATTCCGAGCTCAGCTGCGTCGTGTACGACGAGCGAACGGACCCGCGGGGGCCGGCCGACCCGGGAGGTCTCGGGGACGGCGCGCGTCCCTTCGCCCGGGAGCTGCGCCTGGAGCTCATGCGCGAGCACACCGGGGGCGGCGTCGGGGCCGAGGTCGGGGGCGGGTCCGGGGCTGCGGACGTGCTGTGCGACCCGGTGTCCGCTTTCGATGCCTTCGCGAGGAGTGCCGCGGAGCTGGACGCCTGGCACGGCGGTGGCTGCCGCGGTCCGCGGCCGCCGGGCCGGCTGCGCCGGTACGTTCCCCAGGAGCTGGCCATGACCCAGCGGGTGCTCGCGACCCCTCTGCACCACCTGCTGGTCGACCCGGACGGCCGCCCGCTCGGCATGAGGATCCGGGGCGGGTTCTGACGGCGAACCATTGAAAATCCGTACAAATTCATGTCACATAGTGCCCGTTCCCGACACGGTGGGTACCCCTTAAGTGACCAAAATGGCGGCGGGTTAGCATATGAGCACCGCCTAGCTCGAAAGATAATCCTGTGACTGTCAATGAGGACTCGTTCACCAGCTGGAAGAACCGCGAGGAGATCGCGGAGTCGATGATCCCGATCATCGGGAAGCTGCACCGGGAGCGGGACGTCACGATCCTGCTCCACAGCCGCTCCTTGGTGAACAAGTCGGTGGTCAGCATCCTCAAGACCCACCGATTCGCCCGGCAGATCGACGGCGAGGAGCTCTCGGTCACCGAGACGCTGCCGTTCCTGCAGGTTCTGACCACGCTCGATCTCGGCCCGTCCCAGATCGACATCGGCATGCTCGCCGCGGAGTACAAGAACGACGACCGCGGGCTCTCCGTGGCCGAGTTCACCGCCGAGGCCGTGTCCGGTGCCACCGGCGCGAACAAGATCGAGCGCGTCGAGGGCCGCGACGTCGTCCTGTACGGCTTCGGCCGCATCGGCCGCCTCGTCGCCCGTCTGCTGATCGAGAAGGCCGGCTCCGGCAACGGTCTGCGGCTGCGCGCCATCGTCGTCCGTCAGGGCGGCGACCAGGACATCGTCAAGCGCGCCTCGCTGCTGCGCCGCGACTCGATTCACGGCCAGTTCCAGGGCACGATCACCGTCGACGAGGCGAACAGCACGATCATCGCCAACGGCAACGCCATCAAGGTGATCTACGCGAACGACCCGTCCGAGGTGGACTACACCGAGCACGGCATCAAGGACGCCATCCTCATCGACAACACGGGCAAGTGGCGCGACCGCGAGGGTCTGTCCAAGCACCTGCGCCCCGGCATCGACAAGGTCGTGCTGACCGCTCCGGGCAAGGGCGACGTCCCGAACATCGTCCACGGCGTCAACCACGACACCATCAAGCCGGACGAGCAGATCCTGTCCTGCGCCTCCTGCACCACGAACGCCATCGTCCCGCCGCTGAAGGCGATGGACGACGAGTACGGCGTCCTGCGCGGTCACGTGGAGACCGTCCACTCGTTCACGAACGACCAGAACCTGCTGGACAACTACCACAAGGCCGACCGTCGTGGCCGCTCCGCGCCGCTGAACATGGTCATCACCGAGACCGGTGCCGCCTCCGCCGTGGCCAAGGCGCTGCCCGAACTGAAGGCGCCGATCACCGGCAGCTCGATCCGCGTCCCCGTCCCGGACGTCTCGATCGCCATCCTGAGCCTGCGCCTGGGCCGTGAGACCACCCGCGAAGAGGTCCTCGACTACCTCCGCGACGTCTCGCTGCACTCGCCGCTCAAGCGTCAGATCGACTTCACCACCGCCCCCGACGCCGTCTCCATGGACTTCGTCGGTTCGCGTCACGCCTCGATCGTCGACGCGGGCGCCACCAAGGTGGACGGCGACAACGCGATCCTCTACCTCTGGTACGACAACGAGTTCGGCTACTCCTGCCAGGTCATCCGTGTGGTCCAGCACGTGTCCGGGGTGGAGTACCCGACCTACCCGGTGCCGGCCGTCTGATCCTTCGGACAGCCACACCGTTCGACCGGCTTGCCATGACGGGCGGGGGACGGCGGTGGGCGGGCAACCGGTGCCGACAGGCATCCGGTCGCCCCGCCCGCCGTCCCCCGCCCGTCGTGCGTCCGGGCCGCCCCGCCGCGGGCACGCGCTCAGGCACGGGCGCGGGCCGGACGGCGCAGGAGGTAGCCGGCCGCGGCCCCGACCAGCACGGCCATGCAGGCGATGAACACCAGCCCGGCACCCTCCAGGCCGATCGGGCCCACCAGCAGCCCCACACCGATCACCGGCACCGAGATGCCCGTGTACGCCACGACGAACAGCATCGAGATCACAGCCGCGCGCCGGTCCGGCGGCGAGGCCGCGGCCACCGCGGACAGCGCCCCGCGGAACGCCAGCCCCTGCCCGGCCCCGCCCACCAGCGCGCTCGCCACCACCAGCGCCAGCCGGTCCCACCACAGCGCGCCGGCGAGCAGCGCCAGCCCGGCGAGCAGTCCCGCGCACCCCAGCGGCAGCGACCGGCTGACCCCGACCCTGCCGACCGCCAGCTGCCCGGCGGTCGAGGCGAAGAAGGCCAGCGCGACGATCAGCCCGGTCACCGCGTGGTTGTGCACGTCCAGGGACTCGGCGAGGAAGGCGGGGCTGACCGAGGTGAACACCCCGAACAGTGCGAAGCCGACGAAGGAGGCGATCGCCGCGGGCGCGAACACGGACCGCACCTGCGGGGGCAGGCCGGGCCGCTGCGGTCGTACGGCGGTCAGCGGCTGCCGCTCCCGCACGGTCTCGGGGAGCCGCACCAGCACGACGGCCGACACGGCCACCAGCGCGAGGTGCACGGCGAACGGCAGGTAGAGCGGCCAGGGGGCGTACTGCGCGAGCACTCCGGCGAGCAGCGGACCGCAGCCCAGCCCGCCCATGTTGGCGGCCGTCGCCACGAAGGTGGCCCGGGCGGCGCCGCCGGCGGGCGCCAGCTCCATCACGTAGGCCGTGGCCGCCCCGGTGAACAGCCCCGCGGACAGTCCCGACATCAGCCGGCCCGCGTACAGCCAGCCCAGCCCGGTGGCACACAGGAAACAGACGGCACTGGCCGCCGAGAAGGCCAGACCCGCCAGCAGCACGGGCCGCCTGCCGACGGTGTCCGAGGCGTTGCCCGCCAGCAGCAGTACGCCGATCACCCCGAAGGCGTACACGGCGTACACGACGGTCACCATCAGCTCGGAGAAACCGAACTTGTCCTGGTAGAGCCCGTAGAGGGGGGTCGGCAGCGTGGTGCCGGCCATGCACACGGCGAACACCGCCCCGCTGAGCAAGCACTGGCGCCACCCTCGGCGATCACCGTCCATGCCGCCGACGTTAGCCCCGCCGCAGCGGCCCGGCACGGCGGCGGCCGGGCCCGCCGGTCAGGGGCGGCCCGCGTGGAGTTCCAGCGGGCCGGTACCCGTGGCGCGGGCGGTGAGGCAGGCGGTGATCTGGCGCCGCAGGGCCGGTTTGACCAGGCCGGGGAGGTCCGCGGGGGCGACGGTGCGCCACTGGAGCAGCTCGGTCGGGTCCAGCCGGATCCGGGCGAGGGCGGGAGCGTCGAGGACGCCGCCGTCGTAGAGGAAGCGGATGCGGGCCGGCCGCCCCGCCTTGTGGGACCAGTTCACGGCGAGCAGGCGGCCCGGGGCGAGGTCGAGGCCGAGTTCCTCGTGGACCTCCCGGCGGGCGGCGGCGCGCGGGATCTCGCCTAGGTCGCTGTCGATGCCGCCGCCGGGCAGGTTCCAGCGGTCGGTCCGGCCGTACGCGGGCTGGACCAGCAGGATCCGGCCCTCGGAGTCGGTGAACAGGACGCTCGCCGCGGTCACGGCCTTGGGACGGTTGGCCCGGTGGCTGGCCGGGTCGAGGGCGCCCGAGTGTTCCAGGGCGGCGCGCCGGGCCGGGTCCAGACCGGCCGGGGAGCCCGGCTGGGGCACACCGCCGACGAGGTGGGCGAAGGACCCGGTGTGCAGGGCGGCCAGAGCGGCGCGCAGCCGGGGCGCGATCCGGGCGGGCAAGGCCGCGGCGGCCTCGTCCGGCGTGAGCCAGCGGGCCCCGCCGGCCCCGCCGTCGGCGAAGGAGATCGCCCCGGCCTGCTGCGGCGACAGCGGCCCGACGAGGTGGACGTGCACGATCAGGGCGCGGCCGGGCAGGCCGGGCCGGCCGGGCGGCCGGGAGTCCACCGCCAGCAGCCGGCCCGCCGGGAGCGCCAGGTCCAGCTCCTGCCGCAGCCCGCGGGCCAGACCTTCCTCCGGGGTCTCGGTGTCCTCGACCAGGCCGCCCGGAAGCCTCGGGTCCGCCCGGTCCGGGGCGGTCAGTACGAGGACCCGCCCGCGCGGGTCCAGAACGATCGCGGTGGCGGCCACGAGCGGCGCAAGCCGGTCGGCGCGGTCCGTGCGCACCGCGCCGGGAGAGGGATGGTCGGGCACGGCGGGCTCCTGGGGATCGGGTCGTCGGCCACGAGCACTATGCCGGGCCGCGGCGGGTGGCCCGGCGCCGACATGCGGGCTCAGGCGCGGGCCAGCAGCAGGCCGCCCATGGTGACCATGGTCGCAGCGACGAACCCGTCCATGATCCGCCAGGCCGCGGGGCGGGCGAGGAGGCCGCTGAGCAGCCGGGCCCCGTAGCCCAGCCCGGCGAACCAGATGAGGCTGGCCAGCCCGGCGCCGACGCCGAAGGCCCAGCGCAGGTCGCCGCGGTCGGCGGCCAGGGAGCCGACGAGCAGCACGGTGTCCAGGTAGACGTGCGGGTTGAGCCAGGTCATGGCCAGGCAGGTCAGCACGGCCCGGCGGGCGGACCCGGTCGTGGCTCCCTCGGTGCTGAGGGCGGCGCCCGGGGCGGGCCGCAGCACCCGCCGCGCGGCGAGGACCCCGTAGCAGACGAGGAACCCGCCCCCGGCCAGGCCGACCACCGTCAGGGCGGCCGGCCAGGCGGTGACGAAGGCGCCGACGCCCGCCACGCCGAGGGCGATGAGGAGCGCGTCGGACACGGCACAGATGGCGACCACGGCGAGTACCGCGTGGCGGCGCGCGCCCTGGCGGAGGACGAAGGCGTTCTGCGCGCCGATGGCGACGATGAGGGAGAGTCCGGTGCCGAAGCCGGCGAGGGCCGCGGTGACGATGCCGTAGTTCATGGCTCCGACCGTAGGCAGCGATGCATGTTCAGTACAGCTAAAGATTTTTACGTACCATTAGCGCTCGTGATGGACGAGCTTCCCCTGGACCAGGTGCGCACGCTGCTCGCCGTGGTGGACGAGGGCACCTTCGACGCGGCGGCGGCGGCCCTGCACGTGACCCCCTCCGCGGTCAGCCAGCGGGTCAAGGCGCTGGAGCAGCGGACCGGTCGGGTGCTGCTGATGCGGACGAAGCCGGTGCGCGCGACCGAATCCGGGGAGGTGGTGGTCCGCTTCGCCCGGCAGCTGGCCCGGCTGGAGCGCGACGCGCGCGCCGAGCTGGGGATGGCCGAGGGGATGGGTCCGGTGCGGCTGCCCATCGCGGTGAACGCGGACTCCCTCGCCACCTGGTTCCTGCCCGCGCTGACACGGGTGCCGCAGGATCCGCCGGTCTGCATCGAGCTCCACCGCGAGGACGAGTCGCACACGACGGCGCTGCTGCGGGAGGGGCAGGTGATGGCGGCGGTGACCTCCTCGCCCGATCCGGTGGCCGGGTGCAGCGTCCGTCTGCTGGGCCTGGCCCGGTACCTGCCGACGGCGAGCCCCGCGTTCGCGGCCCGGTACCTGACGGGGGACCCGGAGCGGGACCTGCGGGAGGCGCCGACGATCGTGTTCGACCGGAAGGACGACCTCCAGGACGCCTTCGTCCGGGCGCTGACCGGGGGCGCCGCGTCCGGTGCGGGGCCGGTGCGGCACCACATACCGACGTCGGAGGGGTTCCGTGACGCGGTGGTCGCGGGGCTGGGCTGGGGACTGGTGCCGGAACAGCAGTCGGCTCCGCTGGTGCGCTCGGGGAAGCTGGTGCTGCTGGAGCCGCTGCGGCCGATGGACGTGCCCCTGTACTGGCAGCAGTGGCGGCTGGACTCGCCGGCTCTGGCGACGGTCGCGCACGTGATCGCGGCGGCGGCCCGGGAGGCGCTGCGCAGCCCTTCGGCCTGACCGGCGGGACACCGCCTAAGCTGCGGACCATGGAGTCCTACACGATCGGCCAGGCGGCGCGGCTGCTCGGCGTCAGCGTCGACACGGCCCGCCGCTGGGCCGACGCAGAACGGTTTCCCACCCACCGGGAGGGCACGCGGCGGATGGTGGACGGGCCCGACCTGGCCGCGTTCTGCGTCGAGGCCGCGCAGGAGAGCGCCGAGGGCGAGGAAGCCGTGTACACCTCGGCCCGCAACGCCTTCCCGGGCATCGTCACCGGGGTGAAGCTGGGCACGGTTGACGCACAGGTGGAGATCCAGGCCGGGCCGCACCGAGTCGTGTCGCTGCTGACCCGGGAGGCGGTGGAGGAGCTCGGGCTGGAGGTGGGCGCGCGGGCCACGGCGCGGGTGAAGTCGACGAGCGTGTTCATCGACCGGGTCTGATCCGGGCTCCGCGGAAGGCTCCCCGACCGGAGACCGCGCAGGCCGGTGGCGGTGAGCCCGGGCGGAGGCGGTCCGGCGGCGATGGCAGACTGGCCGCTGTTCCGCCGAAGGGGAGTACGCCGTTGTCCATGTTCAGCAACCTGCGCCGGGTCGTGCGCCGCAGCTACCGGCGGGCCGTCGACCTCAGCCACCCGGCCCGCTCGCCGCTCGGCAGCGCGGTGGTCAACTGCGTGATCTACCGGGACGGCGTACGCCAGGACGACTGCGCCGAGGTGGAGGAGGCGCTGCGCCGGGTCCGCAAGACGGGCGACGGCTTCGTCTGGATCGGCCTGCACGAGCCGCCGAGGTCGGAGCTGGCCGGGCTGGCGGAGCTGTTCGGCCTGCACCCGCTCGCCGTCGAGGACGCCGTGAACGCGCACCAGCGCCCCAAGGTGGAGCGCTACGACGACACGCTGTTCTCGGTCTTCAAGACGGTCCGCTACGTGGAGCACGAGGAGCTGACCGCGACCAGCGAGGTGGTGGAGACCGGCGAGCTGATGGCCTTCACCGGCCAGGACTTCATCATCACCATCCGGCACGGCGGCCGCGGCACGCTGGGCCCGGTCCGCGAGGAGCTGGAGGCCGCCCCCGACCAGCTGGCGCACGGACCCGCGGCGGTTCTGCACGCCATGGCCGACCACGTGGTCGACGACTACGTGGCCGTGACGGACGCGGTGCAGAACGACATCGACGCCGTGGAGACCGCGGTGTTCAGCGAGGCCGGCGGCCGCGGCGACGCCGGACGGATCTACCAGCTCAAGCGCGAACTCCTGGAGCTCCGGCGGGCGGTGGGGCCGCTGAGCCGCCCGCTCCAGCAGCTGGCCACGCAGCCGATACCGGTCATCCCGCCGGAGACCCGCGCCTACTTCCGGAACGTGGCCGACCATCTGACCCGGGCCACGGAGCAGATCGGCGCCTATGACAACCTCCTCGACTCCATCCTCCAGGCCCACCTCGCGCAGGTGACCGTGGCCCAGAACGAGGACATGCGCAAGATCACGGCCTGGGCGGCGATCGTCGCCGTCCCGACCATGGTCTGCGGTGTGTACGGCATGAACTTCGACCACATGCCCGAGCTGCACTGGACCTACGGCTACCCGCTGGTCCTCGGTGTCATGGTGCTCGCCTGCTTCGTCATCCACCGGGGCTTCCGGCGCAACGGCTGGCTCTGACCGTCCCCCTTCCCTCCTCCTGCGGAAACACCGGTGAGGCGGTCCCGGGGCCCCGGATAGGGTCCGCCCATGGCCGGAGATCAACTGGGGAAGGGCGGGGCGCACATGGAACGGGCATCGGCGGAGCCGGTATCGGCGGAGCGGGACGGCGGCGGGGCGCGGGACGGGCTCGCCGGTGAGCGGGTCCGGCTGGAGCCGCTCGCCCACCGGCACCACGAAGGTCTGTGCGAGGCGATCCGGGACGGGAAGCTGTGGGAGCTCCCCGTGACGATCGTCCCGCACCCGGACGAGGTGCGCGGCTTCATCGACGACGCCCTGGCGGCGCGGGCGCAGGGCACGCAGATCGCGTACGCGACCGTGGACGCCGCGACGGGCCGGATCGCCGGCTCGACCCGGCTCATGGCGATCAGCACCCCCTTCCGGCGGCTGGAGATCGGCTTCACCTTCCTCGGCGCGTCCTGGCAGGGGACGGGCCTGAACACCGAGGCCAAACTCCTCATGCTCACCCATGCCTTCGAGGCGATGGGGATGAACCGCGTCGAGCTGCTCACCGACGTGCGCAACAGCAGGTCGCGGGCGGCGATAGCGGGGCTCGGTGCGACGCACGAAGGAACCCTGCGCCACCACATGGTGATGCGCGACGGATGGATCCGCGACACCGCCGTCTACAGCATCACACGGCCCGAATGGCCGGACGCCAAGCGGGTGCTGACGGACCGTCTTACCCGGCGACGCTGACCGGATCGCGGTATTCCCAAGGGACGCACGGGTCTTGAGCTGTCATCAGCTCTGGTAGTAAAGTTTCCTAACGAAGCCGGGACGCCTCAACCACCCCATGGAGGCCTTGTGTTCACCCCCCACCGCAAGATGCTGGCGATCGGCGCACTGCTCGGCAGCGCGCTGCTCGCCGTCCCCGTCGCCGCCCACGCCACCGCGGCCCCCGCCCCCACGGCGGAGACCTCGGTGGCGGCGGCCGCAGGACTCGACGATCCGGCGAAGAAGGAGATCGCCATGAAGATCGTCTCCAGTGCGGAGAACTCCTCGCTGGACTGGAAGGCTCAGTACAAGTACATCGAGGACATAGACGACGGCCGCGGCTACACGGCCGGCATCATCGGATTCTGTTCCGGCACCGGCGACATGCTCGACCTCGTCGAGCACTACACCCAGGTCAAGCCGGGCAACGTCCTCGCCAAGTACCTCCCCGCCCTGCGCAGGGTCGACGGCAGCGACTCGCACGCCGGCCTCGATCCGAACTTCACCAAGGACTGGGCGAAGGCCGCCCAGGACGCCGAGTTCAGGAAGGCCCAGGATCACGAGCGCGACCGGGTCTACTTCAACCCGTCCGTGAACCAGGGCAAGGCCGACGGGATCGGCGTGCTGGGTCAGTTCATCTACTACGACGCCATCGTCATGCACGGTGACGGCACCGACTCCACCAGCTTCCGCAACATCCGCAAGCGCGCCCTGTCCAAGGTCAGGCCCCCGTCCCAGGGCGGCAACGAGACCGCCTACCTCAACGCCTTCCTCGACGCCCGGGTCTGGGCGATGAAGCAGGAGGAGGCGCACAGCGACACCAGCCGGGTCGACACCGCGCAGCGGGTCTTCCTGAAGAAGGGCAACCTGAACCTCAATACGCCGCTCGACTGGAAGGTCTACGGGGACTCCTTCCACATCGGCTGACGGTTCGGGCCGCCGCGGCGCGGGGGCGGAATGCTCCTTTCCGCCCCGGTTCGCGGCGGCCCAGGCTGCAGTGAGGTAACGATCTGTGAGCCGACCCGGCCGCCTCCTGCGCCACAGGTCCGTGAACACCCCGGACATAGAGGGCTTTTCGTCACCTGCAGGCAGTCCTGCACCCCACAGGGGGCCTTCCGTCCCACCTGAACGCGGCCCATTTCGTCACGCCTTGTGGTCAAAGGCGCTCCGTGGGTGTCAAGTGACGCCAGATACCAGTGTGTTTGGCCGGAGAAGCGAAGGAAAGTTCCCATTCTGGCGTCTTGTGAACTCGCTTGACCGCGCCGTAAAGGGGGCATAAGTTCTGCCCCGGCTTGCTCCAGCAGGACGGGCCCGACGATCGTCCTCTGGGGGGACCCTCATGAACCACTACACCGATGTTCTGAAGAAGTACGCCGTCTTCTCCGGCCGCGCGCGCCGCCAGGAGTACTGGATGTTCACCCTCTTCAACGTGGGCATCGTCCTCGTCCTCGCGATCCTCGACTTCGCGCTGGGTACCTACCCGCTGCTCGTCGGCCTGTACTTCCTCGGCACCCTGGTTCCGAGCCTGGCGCTCACCGTCCGTCGTCTGCACGACCTCGGCAAGTCCGGCGCCTGGTACTTCATCGCCTTCGTTCCGTTCATCGGCGGCATCTGGCTGCTCGTCCTGACGGCCACCGCGGGTCAGCCGCAGCCGAACCAGTACGGCCCGGACCCCAAGGCCCTCGTCGCCTGATACGACGTACAGGCCTGATCATGGCCTGAATGCCTGAGCGCCGCCCCCGGCCGGGAACAGCCGTGGGCGGCGCTTTCGCCATTCCGGGAGCCCGCGTGACATGCGTCTCCCGGACTGGCGGCAGGGGGCTGTCCAGAGCGGCCCGATCACGAGATATCTTGATGTCGAGCAATGTTGCAGACGAGAGACGCAGACTGTGGAGCGGAGCATCCGGTGACTGACTCGACCATCATCTACACGCACACTGACGAGGCCCCGGCCCTCGCGACGTATTCCTTCCTGCCTGTGATCCAGGCGTACGCGTCGACGGCCGGTGTGAATGTCGAGACCCGTGACATCTCCCTGGCCGGTCGGATCATCGCCGTCTTCCCGGAGTACCTCCAGGAGAGCCAGCGGATCGCCGACGCCCTCGCCGAGCTCGGCGAGCTGGCGAAGACCCCGGAAGCCAACATCATCAAGCTTCCGAACATCTCGGCCTCGATCCCGCAGCTCAAGGCCGCGGTCGCCGAGCTCCAGGGCCAGGGCTACGCCCTCCCGGACTACCCGGACGACCCGAAGACCGACGAGGAGCGCGACATCCGCGCCCGCTACGACAAGGTCAAGGGCAGCGCCGTCAACCCGGTCCTGCGCGAGGGCAACTCCGACCGCCGCGCCCCCGCCTCGGTCAAGAACTACGCCAAGACGCACCCGCACCGCATGGGCGCCTGGACCACCGAGTCGAAGACGAACGTCGCCACCATGGGCGAGAACGACTTCCGCTCCACCGAGAAGTCCACCGTCATCGCCGAGGCCGGCACCCTGCGCATCGAGCACGTCGCCGCCGACGGCGCCACCACCGTGCTGCGCGAGTCCGTACCGGTCCTCGCCGGTGAGGTCGTGGACGCGTCCGTCCTGCACGTCGACGCGCTGCGCACCTTCCTCAACGACCAGATCGAGCGTGCCAAGGCCGAGGGCGTGCTGTTCTCCGTGCACCTCAAGGCCACGATGATGAAGGTCTCCGACCCGATCGTCTTCGGCCACGTGGTCCGCGCCTTCTTCCCGAAGACCTTCGCCCGCTACGGCGAGACCCTCGCCGCCGCAGGCCTGTCGCCCAACGACGGTCTGGGCGCCATCCTGAACGGTCTGGGCGCGCTGCCCGACGGCGACGCGATCAAGGCCTCCATCGACGCCGAGATCGCCGAGGGCCCGGCCCTCGCGATGGTCGACTCCGACAAGGGCATCACCAACCTGCACGTGCCGTCCGACGTCATCGTCGACGCCTCGATGCCGGCCATGATCCGCACCTCCGGCCACATGTGGGGCCCGGACGGCGCCGAGGCCGACACCCTCGCCGTCCTCCCGGACAGCAGCTACGCCGGCGTCTACCAGGTCGTCGTCGACGACTGCCGCACCCACGGCGCCTTCGACCCGTCCACCATGGGCTCGGTCCCGAACGTCGGTCTCATGGCCCAGAAGGCCGAGGAGTACGGCAGCCACGACAAGACCTTCGAGATCGCCGCCGCGGGCACCGTTCGCCTGGTCGACGCCGCGGGCAACACGGTCCTGGAGCAGGAGGTCGCCGCCGGCGACATCTTCCGCGCCTGCCAGACCAAGGACCTGCCGATCCAGGACTGGGTCAAGCTCGCCGTCACCCGCGCCCGCGCCACCGGCGTCCCGGCCGTCTTCTGGCTGGACGAGACCCGTGCCCACGACGCGCAGCTGATCGCCAAGGTCAAGACCTACCTCGCCGAGCACGACACCGAGGGCCTGACCATCAAGATCCTCTCCCCGGTCGAGGCCACCGCCTTCTCCCTGGAGCGCATCCGCCGCGGCGAGGACACCATCTCGGTGACCGGCAACGTGCTGCGTGACTACCTGACCGACCTCTTCCCCATCCTGGAGCTGGGCACCAGCGCCAAGATGCTGTCGGTCGTCCCGCTGATGAACGGCGGCGGCCTCTTCGAGACGGGCGCCGGCGGCTCCGCCCCGAAGCACGTCCAGCAGCTGGTCAAGGAGAACTACCTGCGCTGGGACAGCCTGGGCGAGTTCTTCGCGCTGGCGGCCAGCTTCGAGCACCTCGCGACCACCACCGGCAACGCCCGCGCCCAGGTGCTGGCCGACACCCTGGACCGCGCGACCGGCACCTTCCTCAACGAGGACAAGTCGCCGAGCCGCAAGCTGGGCGGCATCGACAACCGCGGCAGCCACTTCTACCTCGCCACCTACTGGGCGCAGGAGCTGGCCAAGCAGACCGACGACGCCGAGCTGGCCAAGGCCTTCGAGCCCGTCGCCAAGGCGCTCTCGGAGCAGGAGGAGACCATCGTCGCCGAGCTCGTCGCGGTGCAGGGTTCCCCGGCCGAGATCGGCGGCTACTACCAGCCCGACGCCAAGAAGGCCGCGGCGATCATGCGCCCGTCCGCGACCCTCAACCAGGCGCTCGCCCTCCTGGGCTGACGCCGGCCGTCGTACCCACGCGTCCGTGACGACGTGATCCGCTCCGCCCCGGTCGGCCTCGTGCCCGGCCGGGGCGGAGCCGTGTCCCGCTCCGGGGCCTGCTGGCCCGGGAGTGGACCCTGCGCTAGCGTTCGGGATCGGTGACCCGGGGGCGTGCCGGGCGCCCCGCCGCGGGCCGGCCGGGACTGTACCGAAGCGCTCTGGGGGTTCTGTGGCACGCCGTTCCGACACGTCCTGCGCCGGTATCGGATGCGCGGGGCTCCTGCTCGTGACGTTCGTGCTGCCCACGGTCGGCTATCTGCTGGCGGTGCCGCTCGCGCTGCCCGACCTGCTGGCGGAACAGACTCCGCCGCAGCAGTTGCACGGCTTCGGCCAGTACCTGATCGTCCATGCCGTCCCGGTCGTCGTGGCCCTGCTGCTCGCACTGTTCGCGAGCCGGCGCCGGGCCTTCGTATGGTGGCTGGTCCCGGCCCGGGCGGCGGCCCTGCTCGCTCTCGTGGCCGGGGCGCTGTGGTGGACGGAGGGCCGGATCGGGGACCACCCGGTGTGGAACGTCCGGGCCACGGCCGAGAGCATGGCCGCCGGGCTGGTGGCGCTCGCCTTCGTCGTGGCGGTCCGCCGCTGGGACGCCTCCCGCGGCGGCCCGGTCGCCACCGCCGCCGCCCGCCCGCCGGCACCGGGAGAGATCTGGCTGGCCATGGTGCCGCTGCGCGAGGACCCGGCCCGGCAGCTGCGGCACTACTGCGTGGTGCTGGCCGTCCACCCCGGTCATGCGGAGGTCGCCCAGATCACCACCAAGGACAAGGACGGGCGCACCGACCACATCCGGATACCGAATGACGGCTGGGACAAGGCATCCGGCCGCGCCCACTGGGTGGAGTACGGTCGGCCGCCGCGCCGGGTCGACTACGGGATGTTCCTCAAGTCCCGGCCGCAGGGCCGATGCCCGGCCCCGGTGTGGCGCAGGCTCAGCCGACAGCTGGGCTGACGTAGAACCGGAGTGTGGCAGCGCCGTTGCAGCGCCGTGGCGGGGCTGTGGCGGCGGTGTGCCGCCCGGGTGACGGGAACAGTGCGGTCCGCGGCGGGCGCAAGGAGGCCCGGAGCCCGTGGATCACAGCCGGTGGATGCGTTCCTGTTCGAAGGCCAGCGGGGAGCGACCGGCCGCCAGGATCCGTAATCCCGGTGCCACGGCCAGCAGGTTCCGCAGCCAGGCCAGGGCGTCCGGGCCGAGCTGCTCCGCGCCGTCCAGGACCAGCAGCATGTCGCGTTCCGCCAGCCACGAGGCGGCGTTCGCCGTGCCGCAGGAGCGTGCGGGCATACCGGGTACGGAGCCCAGTTCGGCCGTCAGTTCGCGGACGCCGTAGCCGCCGTGGAGCGGGTTCATGGCGACGACGGCCACCCCGTCGTAGAAGTTGGACGAGATCCGCCGCGCGATCTCCCGCACCAGCAGGCTCCGCGGCTCGCGGAACGCTCCCGCCACGGTCAGCACGCGCCCCCGGCGGACGGCGGTGAGCAGCCGGGACATCTCGGCGGACGTCGCCGGCAGCGTTCCGGTCGACCCTTTTTCCCTCATCGACCCGGCTTCCCCCATGGCCCCGGATTCCCTCATCGGCACGATGCCCCCCATTGCATGCGTGACCAAGCGCGGCAACAGGGTTTCTTCGCGCCGCGTGACGACGATTATGCGCCACTTGTGCCGTAAGGCTAGGGGAATGTCGCATTCCGACGAACGGCTTCGCTGCAGCCCAGGTCGGGACCTCGCGCGCCGCGCCGGACGGGCGGCGTAGTTCCCGTCATCGGTGTGACGTACGTACCCGAACCCTCGTGCCCGGGAACGGTTGTCGGGGAGCCGGGTCATGGGCTCTACTGCTGTGCAGCCCCCATCGGGGGCATATTCGCGGGAGGGACCAGAATGACAGCGGACCGGCGAACGGACCGGCGAGCACAGCGTCGTACGGCACGGCGGGCACAGCGCACCGGCCGAAGCGCCGGTCCCGTGTCGCACCGGCGCCGACCGGCCGTCCGGGGACGCAGGCCACTGCTCGCCCTGCTGCTCTCCGCCTTCTTCCTGGTCGGTGTCTGCACGGCCACCGGAATCGCCTGGGACCCCCGCAACGAGGTTTCCGCGCAAGGGGCTTCGGCCCCCGGCGCCGGTCTCCCGTCCTCCGCCGCAACCGCAGCAGCGCCCGGCGCACCCGGCGAGGCCACCGCGCAACCCGCCGAGCCCCCGGCGCCCACCCGCGGCGCGGCCGCCAAGGGCAACCCCGAGGGCGCGATGGACTCCGGGGCCGAACGCCCCACCGGCGCCCTGCCCTTCGACATGCCCCGGCCTGCCGACCTGCGCACCGGCGAAGCGGGCAAGAAGCTGGTGTTCGCCCACTACTTCACCCCATACCCGCTCTCCCTCGACAACGCGGCCGCGGACAGGGACTACTACACCCGCAACTACCTCAACCCCGACGGCGAGAGCGGCAAGCACGGGCGGTACGGCGGCCTGCTGCGCGACCGGCCGCTGCCCGTGCCCCCGAAGAGCGGCGACTGGGAGTACGCCAACCTCCAGCAGGAGGTGCGCACGGCCCGCGCGGCGGGCATCGACGGCTTCACCCTCGACCTGCTCTCCCTCTCCGGCAGGAACTGGGACCGCTGCAACCTGCTGATGGCGGCGGCCCGCTCGGTGGACCCGGCCTTCAAGATCATGCTGATGCCGGACATGACCTCGCTGAAGACCGACGACCCCGCGGTGCTCGCGGACGCGATCGCCACGCTCGCCGACGCCTCCGCCGCACACAGGCTCCCCGACGGCCGGCTCGTGGTCTCCCCCTTCAAGGCGGAGGAGAAGAGCGTGGCCTGGTGGACCGAGGCCATCGCCCTCCTCAAGTCCAGGCACGGCATCCGCACCGCCTTCGTCCCGCTCTTCCTCGACTTCGGCGCCCACAGCGGCGAGTTCGCCCCGATCAGCCACGGCTTCTCCGAGTGGGGCAGCCGCAGCTACGTCGGCCAGGAGAGCTCCACGCGCGACGTCCGGCGGGCCCACGACATGGGCAAGATCTGGATGCAGCCCGTGTCCGTCCAGGACGCCCGCCCCAACCAGGGCATCTACGATGAGGCGGGCAACACCGCGACCCTGCGCTCCACCTGGACGCGCGCCATCGAGGACGGCGCCGACTGGGTGCAGCTCACCACCTGGAACGACTACTCGGAAGGCAGCCAGTTCGCCCCCTCCCTGCACAACGGCCACGCGTACCTGGACCTCACCTCGTACTACCTGACCAGGTTCAAGACGGGCAGCTGGCCGAAGATCGTCCGCGACACCCTCTACCTCTCCGCGCGCACACAGTTCGCGGACGCCGACCCGACGGGCGACCAGTCACTCGTGATGTCCCTGCGCAAGGGCAGCGCACCGCCCCGGGACAAGGTGGAGGTGCTCAGCTTCCTCACCGGACCCGCAGCCGTCCGCACCACCGTCGGAACCGTCCGGGGCAGCCACGAGGCCCCCGCCGGGATCCACTCGCAGCTGCTGCCGCTGAAGGCCGGCACCAGCTCGGCCCAGGTCGTACGGGCCGGAAAGACAGGGGTGCAGGTCGATCTGCCGTACCGCGCGGACCACAGGGTGGAGGTGCAGGACCTCCAGTACTACGCGGCGACCAGCGGACGGGAGAACTGAACCCCCGGCACGGCGACACCCGACGCACGTCACCCGGGCGGCCGAGCGGGTGCACACCGGCCGGTCCGGGGCCCGCGCCCGTGGAGGGCGCGGCCGGGATCGCCGACCTCGCCGCGCGGCCGTACGGCCAGCCGCTCGCACACGGGCGCCGGGCCCGCGGCGGCGGTCTACCGGCATCGGTGGCGGCGGGAGATGATCCGGGGGAGAACAGCCCCGCATCCCCGGAGGAGCAGTGACCGACCCGATACGTCCCGCCGGTGCCGATCGACCGGCCGGGCTTCCCGCCGGACCCGCCGGCGAGTTCCCCGGCGGGCCCGCCCTGTTCCACCTGGACCCCCGCGTCGCCCATCTGAACCACGGCTCCTTCGGCGCGGTCCCCGTCCCCGTCCAGGAGACCCAGGCCGCGCTCCGCGCCGAGGCGCACGCCGACCCCGACGCCTTCTTCATCGCCGTCCCGGACCGCCTCGCCGCCGCCCGCGCCCGGATCGCCGGGCACCTCGGCGCCGACCCCGACGGGATCGCCTTCATCGCCAACGCCACCGAGGGCGCCAACCTCGCCCTGGACGCCGTCCCGCTCGCCGACGGCGACGAGATCCTGGTCACCGACCACGGCTACGGCACCGTGGTCGCCGCAGCCGCCCGCCGCGCCCCGGTCACCACCGTCAACCTGGATCCGCGGCTTCCTGACGAGGACGCCGTACGGGAGACCGTGCTGGCCGCGCTGACCCCCCGTACACGGGTGGCCGTACTCGATCACGTCAGCTCGCCCACCGCCCGGATCATCGCCTCCCCACGGCTCCTCGCGGACCTGCGCGAACGCGGGGTCACCACCGTCGTCGACGGAGCCCACGCCCCGGGCATGCTCGCCGACCCCCTCGCGGGCGGCGCCGACTTCTGGTTCGGCAACCTCCACAAGTGGGGCTACGCGCCCTCCGGCAGCGCGGTCCTCGCCGTCGCCCCGCAGCACCGCCGCCGGATCCGGGCGCTCGTACCGTCCTGGGAGGACCAGCACGGATTCCCCCGCTCCGTCGAGAACCGCGCCACCGCCGACTACACCGGCTGGCTCGCCGCCCCGGACGGGCTGGACCTGCTCGAACGCCTCGACGCGGCCAAGGTCCGGGCCCACAACAGCGCGCTGGCCGCCCATGGAGCGGCCCTGCTCGCCGAACTCCCCGGGATCACCCCGCTCCCGCACGGCGAGGCCCTCGCCATGCGCACCCTGCGCCTGCCGCCCGGCGTCGCCGAGACCCCCGACCGGGCCCGCGAACTGCGCGAGCTGATCGCGGCCGAGCAGGGCATCCGCGTACTGATCTGGCCCTGGCCGGGCGGCGGCGGCATCCGCGTCTGCGGCCAGATCTACAACCGCCCCGAGGAGTACGAACGCCTCGCCGCCGCCCTCCCGTCCTGCCTCAGCCGCGCCTGAGCAGGTACGTGTCCATGATCCAGCCCTTGCGGGCGCGGGCCTCGGTGCGCAGCTCCTCGATCCGCCCGGCGACCTCCGCCAGCTTGCCCGAGACCAGGATCTCGTCCGGGGTGCCCACGTAGGCGCCCCAGTAGATGAAGAGGTCCTGGTCCAGGTGGGCGGTGAAGGCGTGCCGCGCGTCCAGCATCACCACCACGTCGTCCACGTCGTCCGGCCAGCCCTCGGCCAGCCGGCGGCCCGTGGTGATCTGGACCGGGCGCCCGACCCGGTTCAGATTGGTCCGGTGCCGGGCCAGCAGCGCCGAGATGCTGCTGATGCCGGGCACGACCTCGTGCTCGAAGGCCACCCGGCCGCGCTCCAGAACCTCGTCGAGGATCGCGAGCGTGGAGTCGTAGAGGGAGGGATCGCCCCAGACCAGGAACGCCCCGGTCTCGCCGTCCGCCAGGTCCTCCGCGATGAACCGCTCGAAGAGCCCGGCCCGCGCGCTGCGCCAGCCGTCCACCGTCGGGGTGTAGTCGGCGGGGGTCCGGTCCCGGTCCGGGTCGCGGCCCTCCACCAGCCGGTGGCCGGGGCGGGCGTGCGCGTCGAGCATCGCGCGCCGCAGCCCGGTCAGATCCGCCTTCTCCTCGCCCTTCTCCAGAATGAGGAATGCGTCCGCCGCGCCGATCGCCCTGACCGCCTGGAGGGTCAGATGGTCAGGGTCGCCCGCGCCGATACCGATCACTGAGAACTTCTTCACCGGGCTATTGTGCCCATCATGCGAGCCGCCCTGTTCGTCACCTGCGTCAATGACGCGCTGTACCCGCGGACCGGCATCGCCGTCGTACGCCTCCTGGAGCGGCTCGGCGTCGAGGTGGACTTCCCGGCGGCCCAGAGCTGCTGCGGGCAGCCGCAGTACAACACCGGCTACCGGCACGAGACCGAACCCCTGGTGCGGCGCACCGCCCAGGCCTTCGCGGGACACGAGTACGTGGTCACCCCCTCCGGATCCTGCGCCGCGATGATCCGCGAGCACTACCCGCGCATCGGCCAAAAGGCGGCGGCGGAGGGGCGCGGCGGCGAGCTCGCCGAGGCGGCCGCCTCGCTCGCACCGCGCGTGTACGAGCTCACCGAGTTCCTGGTTGACGTACTCGGAGTGACCGACGTCGGCGCGTACTTCCCGCACACCGTCACCTACCACCCCTCCTGCCACGGCCTGCGCGGCCTGGCGCTCGGGGACCGGCCGCGGCGGCTGCTGGCCGCGGTCAAGGGCTTGGACCTGGTCGAGCTGCCGGGCGCCGAGGAGTGCTGCGGCTTCGGAGGCACCTTCGCCGTCAAGAACCCGGACGTCTCGACCGCCATGGGCACCGACAAGATCGCGGCCGCGGCCGGCACCGGCGCCCGGGTGCTGTGCGGCGCCGACAACTCCTGCCTCGCCCACCTCGACGGCCTGCTGCGCCGCGCGGACAGCCCGCTGCGGACCCTGCACCTCGCCGAGATCCTGGCCGCGACCGAGGAGGAACCCGCGCGATGACCGGGCCGACGGACACGTACCTGGGCATGCCCGCCTTTCCGGCCGCGGCCCGCGAAGCCGTACGGGACGGGGTGCTGCGTGCCAACCTCCGCCGCGCCACCCACACCATCCGGGACAAGCGCGCGCGGGCCGTCGCCGAACTGGAGGACTGGGACCGGCTGCGCGCGGCCGGCCGGGCCGTCAAGGACCACACGCTGCGCCATCTCGACCACTACCTGCTCCAGTTGGAGGAAGCGGTCACGGCGGCCGGCGGCACCGTCCACTGGGCCGCCGACGCGGACGAGGCCAACCGGATCGTCACGGACCTGGTCCGCGCGACCGGCGAGCGCGAGGTCGTCAAGGTCAAGTCGATGGCCACGCAGGAGATCGGGCTCAACGAGGCTCTGGAGGCCGCCGGGATCGCCGCCTGCGAGACCGACCTCGCCGAGCTCATCGTGCAGCTCGGCCACGACCGCCCCTCCCACATCCTGGTCCCGGCCATCCACCGCAACCGTGCCGAGATCCGCGACATCTTCCGTACCGAGATGGGAAATTGGGGCCGCCCGGCGCCCGACCCGCTCGGCGACGACCCGCGGGAACTCGCCGAGGCGGCGCGCCTGCACCTGCGCGAGAAGTTCCTGCGCGCCAAGGTCGCCGTGTCCGGGGCCAACTTCATGGTCGCCGAGACCGGCACGATGGTCGTCCTGGAGTCCGAGGGGAACGGCCGGATGTGCCTGACCCTGCCCGACACCCTGATCTCCGTCGTCGGCATCGAGAAGGTCGTCCCGACCTTCCGCGACCTGGAGATCTTCCTCCAGACGCTGCCGCGCTCCTCGACGGCCGAGCGGATGAACCCGTACACCACCATGTGGACCGGGACCACGGACGGCGACGGGCCCTCCGCCTTCCACCTCGTCCTCCTCGACAACGGCCGCACCGACACCCTCGCCGACGAGACCGGTCGGCAGGCCCTGCGCTGCATCCGCTGCTCAGCCTGCCTCAACGTCTGCCCCGTCTACGAACGGGCCGGCGGGCACGCCTACGGATCCGTCTACCCCGGCCCCATCGGCGCGATCCTCAGCCCCCAACTCCGAGGAACCGGCAGCGGGATCGACGCCTCGCTGCCCTACGCCTCCACCCTGTGCGGGGCCTGCTACGAGGTCTGCCCGGTCGCCATCGACATCCCCGAGGTCCTCGTCCACCTCCGCGAGCGGGTGGCCCAGGGCGGCCCGGTGACCCGCGACGGCATCCGGGTCACGCTCCGCCCCGCGGACGGCCACACCGCCGAACGGGCCGCCATGCGCGCCGCCCGGCTGCTCCTGGACCACCCGGCCGCCCTGCGCGCGGGCGAGCGCCTGCTGGCCCGGGCCCGGCGCCTGGCGCCCCGCCGGCTCCCCGGAGCGGGGCGGGCCTGGACCGACAGCCGCGAACTGCCCACCGTACCGGCGGAGTCCTTCCGCGACTGGTGGGCACGAGAACGGGGGAACGCACAGTGAGCAGCAAGGACCGCATCCTGGGCCGGATCCGGCGGGCCGTGGCCCCCGCGGCGCCCGCGGCGGGCCCCGACCCCGGGATCGTGCGGGACTACCTCCGCGTGCACGGCACGCGCACACCGCAGGAGCGGGTGGACCTGCTCGCGGCCCACCTCGCCGAGTACCGGGCCGTCGTCCACCGCACGGACGAGCAGCGCCTGCCCGTGCTGCTCGCGCGGCTGCTCGCCGAGCGGGGCGCACGGTCGGTGCTGGTCCCGCCCGGGCTGCCCCCGCACTGGCTCCCGGCCGCGGACCCCACCCGTGTTCCCACCCGTGTCCCCGACCGGGCCTCCTCCACCGCGCACGAACTGGACCGGGTCGACAGCGTGGTCACCGGCTGCGCCCTGGCCGTCGCCGAGACCGGCACGATCGTCCTCGACGCCGGACCGGACCAGGGCCGGCGCCGCATCACCCTGATCCCGGACCACCACATCTGCGTGGTCCGCGTCCCGGACCAAGTGGTGGACTCCGTACCGCAGGCCCTGCCGCTCCTCGACCCGACCCGCCCCCTGACCTGGATCTCCGGGCCCTCGGCCACCAGCGACATCGAACTCGACCGGGTGGAGGGCGTCCACGGCCCCCGCACCCTGGAGGTGGTCCTCGTTGGCACACAATGAGGGCATGCCATCGCACATCGCCCTCACGGCACTCCTCGTCCGCGACTACGACGAGGCCATCGACTTCTACACCCGCGCCCTCGGCTTCGACCTCGCCGAGGACACCGCCCGCCCGGACGGCTCCCGCTGGGTCGTGGTCCGCCCGCCCGGCGCCACCGAATCCGCCCTGCTGCTGGCCCGCGCCAAGGACGAGGCCCAGCGCGTCCGGGTCGGCGACCAGACGGGCGGCCGCGTCGGCCACTTCCTGTACACCGACGACTTCGCCCGCGACCACGCCCGCATGACCGCCGAGGGCGTGCACTTCCTGGAGGAGCCGCGCCACGAGCCCTACGGCTCCGTCGCCGTCTTCGAAGACCTGTACGGCAACCGCTGGGACCTCCTCCAGCCGGCCGGCTAGGGGCGCTCCCGGGCGCCGCCGTCCAGCCTCGGCGCCTCCCGCGCGGCATCGACGGCCGGGCCGTCGCCCTCCACCCGGCCGGCCAGCTCCCCGGCCCACCGGACCAGGCCCGGCACGTCGATCCCGTACGGCCCCCCGTCCAGCCCCTCGATCCCGGCGGCCCCGCGCCGCAGCAGCCGCGCCCCGCCGACCGCATTGCCGCGTGCGGCGTGCGTCAACCCGACCGCGAGCTGTGCGAGCCCCCGCCAGAGCGGGGCAGCGGCCTCGGGCCCCGACTTCCAGGCATCCTCGAACACCTCGTGCGCGTGGAACGGCATCCCGGCGTCCAGCAACCGCTGCGCCTCCCGCACGGTCTCCCCGGCCGACCGCACCACCCCCTCGGGCTGCCGCTCCACCCCGGACGCGCCGTAGGCCAGCGGCCGCCCCAGCCCATCCCTGGGCCGCGCACTGCGCGCCCGCCCGTCAACGTCCCGATCCCGTGCGTCCACCACCCCATCCTGCCCCTCGCCGATTACCCGTGCATGCACACCCCTCGGCGTGGGGTAATGTTCTTCTTGTGCCGCCGAGCACGGGGAAACCCGCAGGTCGAAGGTACATCGGGACGTGGCGCAGCTTGGTAGCGCACTTGACTGGGGGTCAAGGGGTCGCAGGTTCAAATCCTGTCGTCCCGACTGTGCGGAAACGCAGGTCGGAGGCCGTTCTCTCATCCGTGAGAGGGCGGCCTTTCGTGCGTCCGTGGACGCGGGCCTGCCCGACGCCCGACGGAACCTGGTCAGGATGCCCGTCGCACTCCGGGCCGGTCCTTGGCCCACCACAGGAACGCGGCGGCGTGCTGTCGGTTGGCGAAGCCCTCGCCCGCGAGGCCGAGCAGGAGGTCGTTGCTCCACAGGATGAGCCGGCCGCGGGTCCAGTTCACCGACTCGGGGGACGGCAGCTCCAGGCCGTAGACCATCCGCGCGATCTCGCGCTTGCCGCCGGCCTCGGTCGTGTACTTCAGGATCGTCAGGAAGCGGGCGGGGTCCGTCACGCAGAGGACCCTCGTGAGGAGGGCTTCCTTGAAGCCGGTCATGGCGAACGGCTTGCTGCCGGACAGCAGGTGCTGGAGCCGGTCTTCGAGCGGCAGGTCGGAAGGTCCGCGCAGGAGGTACTCGATCGTCTGGCGGGTCGCATCCGCAGCCGCGGCCTCGCCCATGTCGTTCCACGCGGAGTTGAAGGTGGCCTGATTGCCCGGGCGGGCTCCGACCTCGGAGTTGGCGAAGTCCTTGAGGGCCCTGGGGGCGCAGGTCCACAGCCCGTCGGGGGAGAAGATCTGCTGGTACTTCGACCAGTAGGCCGCCACGGCGGGGTCGAGGTCCGGTTTGACCGCGAGGTACTGCTCCTTCAGCCGGGCAACGCGCTCCAACTGCTCGCGATCGACGTCCTCGGCGTTCGGGAAACGGGCCTTGAGGTCGTGGAAGGAGCGCAGCGGGTCCCGCTGCGGGACGACGGGCTCCCTGTGCTCCCATTCATAACCGCACCGGTGCTTCACGATCCGACGTCCGCCGTCGGACGTGCGGACCACCACGATGTCCTCATCGTCGCTGCACAGTGGACACATCGCCAACGCCATGCCAACCCCCGCTTCGCCGGTGCTCGTGCCCTGCGCCGAGCCGGTGCACTCTCCGGCCAGGAGCCGCAATT
The DNA here is from genome assembly GCF_053610205.1 of Streptomyces sp. NPDC054932. Taxonomy (NCBI): domain Bacteria; kingdom Bacillati; phylum Actinomycetota; class Actinomycetes; order Kitasatosporales; family Streptomycetaceae; genus Streptomyces; species Streptomyces sp. NPDC054932. Next base: position 40,003 of record NZ_JBSGXU010000042.1, read on the forward strand.
CTCGCATCCGGGCACGGCGGGCGGGGTGCGATCTCCGGCGCCCGGTGTCCGGCTCCTGCAACGAGGCGGCAGCGCACGGCGCGTGGGCCTCGCAGGACACCTCGGTGGTGAAGTCGAGACCGACGCGGTACCCGGAGCCGATCAGTCGGCACGCCCGGTTGCCCGGTCCTCGTCACCGGCGGGAACCAGGATCTTCCTCAGCGCCGCAAGGTCGGCCTCTTCGTTGCGGCGCAGTCGTCCGCGGCCGTCCGCCTGCAGGTCTGCGGGGCGGATGAGGACCAGTCGCAGCCCGTGCGCGGGAATCTGCTCCTCGCGCCGGGCGTCGTACAGGGCGCGCTGCTCGCCGCGGTGGACACCGCTGACGGTGAGGCGGTGCGGCTTGTCGAAGTGGGGCATCGGCCGGTCGTGCTGCAGTTCGCGGTACTCGACCACCAGCTGATGGCCCGGCCAGTAGGCGTCGACCGGCAGTCGGACCCGGCGGCCTCCCGACCCGGGATCGCCGAGCAGCCAGTCGAACCTGTGCTGCGTCAGGGCGTCCTCCCCGAGGATCCGCTCGCACAACCCGACGACGTACGCCTCGTCGCTGGCATCTCTCGTTGTCATGACCGGGCATCCTGCCACCACCCGTGGACCGGCGGCACCGGGTCGGCGAACCCGGAGCCTCCGGTGCTGGTTTCGGGCTCCGGCTCAGCCCTTGTGACGGGAGCCGAAGGGCCATGGCCAGTTCCGGTGCGTATGTGGGTCGGCGGTCTCCGGATCGAACGGGCAGAGCGGGGAGTGAGGGCCTTCCTGTCGTTGTGTGGCGCCGCGGACGAGCGTGCAGCGGTCGTGGCGTGTGCGAGGGGAAAGGTACGACCACCCTCCGGCGGAGGCATCGAAGGACGGGAAGAGGGGGCCTGAGGCGACCAGGACCTCTCCCGAGTCGGCGAAGCTCCAGGTGCTGGCGTTCTCCTGCCCCATGTGAAGCCACTCGGTGCGGCTGACCGGCCTGTCGAGCAGGGTTTCGAACCAGGTCGCACACACATCTGCGAGTTCCTCTGCCGGCCCCGTTGCCTGTAGCTCGGGTATCCGGTCGAGGCTGAAGAGCTGGTCCACGACCTGGCCGGCTCGCACGTGCGTGCCGTGGAAGTGCACCGCCCATACGCCAAGCGTGGTGCGCTGCCTGTCAGAAGGAGAGACATGGACCAGCAGCGCCGAGTCGTCCTCCATGCGTTGGACGCTGTTGTAGGCCCACGGCACGCGCCACGATGCGGCGCGGGTCTGGAGGGCTCTGACGAAGACGGACTCGTCCTCCGAGAAATCCCAGGGTTCGTCCTCCTCGTCCTCGGTCTCGAACCAGGGGGAGTCGTGCATGCCGCAACTTTAGGGTCTCACCACGGAACCTGCGCCAGAGCCCGGTTTCGCGTTCACCGCAGCCGGTTTCCGTCCTTCCACAGGGAGCAGTCGGGGGCCTTCTCCCCACCGTGGAAGGGGTCCGGACCGTCGTTCGTGACGATCACCGAGTCGATCTTCTCCTGGACAACGCCGACGGGCCAGCAGGTGTGCGCGTCGACCGACGCTCCGTGGAAGTTGGTGCCCTCGCTGTCGATGACCGCGTGGGTGAGGTTCGCGCTCTGGAGTGCGGCCCTGTCGAGGTGAGCGCCCGTCAGATTCGCTTGGTAGAAGTTGGCTCCGATCAGGTTCGCGCCCTGCAGATCGGCGTCCGTGAGGTCCGCCCCTGTGAGGTCGGTGTCCCGCAGTTGGGCGTTCCGCAGATCGACTCCGGTCAGATCCGCGTTGTGCAGCGACTTGCCGCTGAAATTGATGCCCGCGATGTCGCGATCGCCGGGGGAGAACCCCGGTATGGTCGCGGCGATTTCCACGTTGGCGCGCCACGCAGCGTACTTCTGGGACTCTTCGAGTTCCTGCTCCAGGAACAGGGCGGACACACCTACGGCGATCCCGGTGATCAAGCCGCCTCCGATACCGGCGAGCACCTCGATCTTCGGTTCGCGCTCCGGCTCTTTGGTGGCCATCCACCAGGCGAAGGCCGCACCTGCCGCACCGAGAATTCCGAGCAGGATCAATACCCCGAGCAGAGCCCACCCTGAGTCAGGCATGGGGATCATCCCCAATACGCATGGACCGGGCAGAAAGTGCCTCACTTCCTCTCTACGCCTGCGATCACGTGATCGCAAACGCAACGCGCCCCGACCGGCGAGCGTTTGACCCCGCCCGGTCAGTCCGCCGAGGTGGTGGGGGGTTCGGCGCGGATGCCCGTGATGACCACCGTGATGAGGCAGAACGCGATGACCGTCTCGGCCCAGAGGAAGGCGATGTAGTCGAGCAGGCAGCCGATGGGCGGGGCGCCCGGGGCGGTGTTGCGGAAGGCGGCCAGGGCGAAGAGGGTCGCTGCCATCCAGCCGAGGGCGGGCCAGGTGAGGCCCTTGCGGCGGGTGACCAGGTACCAGCCGCCGATCAGGACCGATACGGCGAGCGCCCACATGGCGAGCATCATGAAGATCGCGAAGATGAAGACGCTGTTGGACCGGGCCAGCTGGATGTCGAGGACGGCGATGCCCTGGGTGGTCGAGGGGTCGACCGCCGCCGAGAAGAGGACGTCGTTGTTGGAGAGGGTGACGCGGACCGGGACCTTCTCGCCGCCGAACACCGCTCCGAACTCGACGTCCGCCCCGTAGGCGTCGAACGGGTAGTCCGTGATCGAGCCGCCCGTCAGGGCCACCGGGACGTCCATCGTGGAGATGCGCTGGTGGGCCTTGAAGGTCAGGTCGCCCCGGGTGGCCGTCGAGGTCTGGACGGTGAGGTCCTCGGCGGGGGAGACCCCGCCGGGCTCGGCGAGGGCGCCCCGGGGCGTGACCAGTACGCGCAGGGTCATTTCGCGGCCGGCGGCATCCACGCGCTGGATCGTGGCGCTGACGTCGATGCGGTCCGGGTCGGAGCGCCCCGCCGTGTACACCGTGTCCAGGGCCTGGCGTTCCCCGAACTGGAGCCACGCTCCGACGGTGACCGCCGCCACGATGGCGATCAGGACCAGGCCCGGCAGCAGCGGGACGCGGCGTGCGGGGCGTGCGGGGCGCGCGGGGCGGCGGGAGTCGGACACGGTGGCTCCGGTAGTGCGGGCTGTGGGGGATCAGGCGGCGGGCTTGCCGGGCTGGTCGTGGGTCGAGCAGTGGATGCCGCCGCCGCCCGAGGCGATGGTGTCGATCTTCACCATGACGACGTCCCGCTTGGGGAAGTGCTCCCGCAGGATGCCGCGGGCGCGGTCGTCCGCCTTGCGGTCCCCGAACTGGGGCATGAACACCGAGTCGTTGGCGACATAGAAGTTGGCGTAGGTGGAGACGAAGTCGTCACCCTCGCCCGTGATCCGGTTCAGGTCGGGCTGCGGCAGGTCGATGACCTCGAAACGGCGGCCGCGGGCGTCCGTCGCCTTCGACAGGACGGACTTCGCCTGGTCGGCGGAGCGGGACCAGGAGTCCGGCGGGGTGCTGGGGTGGGCGCGGTCCAGCAGGACCACACCGGGGGCGGTGAACCGTACGAGGCTGTCCACGTGCGCGTCGGTGATGTCCTCGCCGCGTACGCCGGCCAGCCAGATGACCTTCTGGACGCCGAGGGTCTGCTTGAGCTCGGCCTCGATGGTGTCCCGGGACTTCCCCTTGTTGCGGTTGTCGTTGACGATCGAGCTCTCGGTGACCATCAGCGTGCCCTCGCCGTCGGTCTCGAAGGAACCGCCCTCGGCGACGAGCGGGGCCTGGACCCGGGGGATCCGGTACTTCTCCAGCAGCAGGCGTCCGACCTGGGAGTCGTTCGTGTGCTCCTGCTTGCTGCCCCAGCCGTTGAAGTTGAAGTCGACGCCGACGACCTTGGCGCCCTCCTCGACGAACACGGGGACGGTGTCGCGGGCCCACAGGTCGTCGACGGCCAGGGGGATCACCTCGACCTGGGATCCGACGGCCTTCTGGGCCGCGGCCACCTGGTCGGGCCGCGCCATCATGATCACTTCTTCGTAGTCGCCGACGGCCCGCGCGATCCGCGCGATGTCCTCGCGTACGTAGGGCAGGTCCTGCTCCCACACCGATGCGAGGGCCGGCCAGGACATGAAGGTGCGGGTGTGGCTCTCCCACTCGGCGCCGAACCGGCGCTTCCCGTCCCCACCGGGCTGGGGGGAACCGCTTGCTCCGGACTGTGCGCCGGATTCGGCGGGGCCGCAGGCCGCGGCGCCGAAGACGGCGGCGCCGATACCGGCGAGGGTACGGAGGACGGTCCGGCGGGTGGGGGGAGTGAACGACACGGGTGACTCCGATCGTGTGCTGGCGGAGCGAGGGGCGCCAGGCCAGGGCGGGCACGGAGGCTTGCACAGGCCCGCGGGCCGCGCCCTACTCAAAGGGTGCATGCTTTGCACCGGAAACAGCCGGTACGCACGGGAAAGTGGTGCGACCGGATGCAGTCCACTGTGGCATTGACTGGAAATTCAGTCAATTTACGCATCGAGGGAATCGAGGGAACCGAGCCGGTCGATCTCGACTCCGATCGCCTCGCGCATCAGGTCGCGCGCGTGCCCCAGCGGGAGCAGGCCGCTGAGCCAGCGGCCGCTCAGCCCCTCCAGGAGGGCGGTCAGCCGCTCGGCGGTCGCGGTGACGGCGGTGGGGGGTGCGGCCGGACACAGGGCGGCCAGCAGGCCGGCGACCTCCTCCGCCCAGGCCGCGCCGGCCGCCGCGAGCTCGTCGCGCAGTTCCGGGTCGAAGATCGCGTGGGCCCGCAGCTCTCCCCAGGCCGTACTGTTCTCCCGCACCTCGGGCAGGTCCTGGAATTCGAGCAGCAGGATGCGCTCCAGGAGCCGGCGCGGGTCCGTGGTGGCGGGCGCGGCGCCCACGCCGTCCGCGGCGCCGGTGTAGCGGTCGGCCCGGTCGCTGATGAAGGCCAGGGCGTGGCGCAGGATGCCGGTCCGGTTCTCGAAGTGGTAGTAGATGAGGGCGGTCGACACGCCGGCCTCGGCCGACAGGTCGCTGACCCGGAGCCCCCGGACCCCACGCCGTGCGATGACCCGGGCGGCGCCCTCCAGGATGGCCCTTCTGCGATCCGACACTGGGTGATCCTCCCTTCTGGCGGTGTGCGTCTCGCATTGTCACACATTGACTGAAACTTTAGTTAGCGGCACGATGCGCCCCAGGTCATTGCCGCATCGTTGAAAGAGCCACCCATGTTCGCTCAGCCTCCCGGCGTACAGTCCGCCCTCACGGCCCTGTCCGCCGAAGACCCCCACGAGATCGGTGGCTACCGCCTCCACGCCCGGCTCGGTGCCGGCGGCATGGGGGTGGTCTACCTGGCGTACACGCCGGGCGGCAGGCCCATCGCGCTGAAGGCCGTCCGGCGCGAGTTCGCCGCCGATCCCGAGTTCCGCGAGCGCTTCGCCCAGGAGGTGGCGAGCGCCCGCCGGATCCACGGTCTCTTCACGGCGCAGGTCGTCGACTCGGGCGAGGACGACCGGACCCCGTGGCTCGCCACGGCCTACGTGCCCGGTCCCTCGCTGCACCAGGTGGTGCAGCGGCACGGGCCGCTGCCCGTGCGTACCGTGCTGCTGCTCGTCGCGGGCATCGCCGAGGCGCTCCAGGAGATCCACCGGGTGGGCGTGGTCCACCGGGACCTCAAGCCGGCCAACGTGCTGATCGCGGGGGACGGACCGCGGGTGATCGACTTCGGCATCGCGCGTGCCGCCGACGCCGCCGCCCTCACCGGCGTGGGCCTGCGCATCGGCACCGCCGCGTTCATGGCGCCGGAGCAGGCGCTGGGTCATCCGGTGACCTCCGCGACCGACGTCTTCGCGCTCGGGGCGCTGGCCGGCTTCGTCGCGGGCGGGGTTCCGCCCTTCGGGAACGGGCCGGAGTCCGGCGCCCTGTACCGCGTGGTCCACGAGCACCCGGACCTCGGCCGGATCCCGCACGAGCTGCACGACCTGCTGTCGTGGTGCCTCGCCAAGCGTCCGCAGGACCGTCCCACGACCGCCGATCTGATCGCGGCCGTCCACGCGCACCCCCTCGTGGGTCCGCGGCCGGAGTTCACCGACGGCTGGCTGCCGCGGCCGGTGCTGGAGGAGGTCGGGGGGAGGGCGGACACCGGCCGGGCGGGTCCGGCCGGTGTACCGGAGCACCTGCAGGCGACCATGGCCGCGGCCGCGTACCCCGCCGCCTCCGCCCCGGCCCCCGCCGCGTCCGGGCCCGGCGGGACCATGTCCTACGCCGCGAGCCCGAGCCCGAATCCGAATCCGGCCGCGTCGGTCCCCGCACCCGCCCCGGTCCCCGCGTCCGCCCCGTCCGCCCCGCCCGGCCCGGCGCGCCGGGCCCAGCGGGGCGGACGGCGGCGCCTGCCGGTGGTCGCCCTGGCCGCCGCGACCGTGCTGGCCTGCGGCGGAGCCGCCTACTGGTTCGGCTTCCCCGAGGAGGACGCGGACGGTTCCGCCGGGGAACCGGCGACCGGCCCGTCCCGGCCGACGGCCTCCGCGTACGTCCCCGGATACACACAGGACGAGCTCACCGCACCGGATTCCGGTTACGAGTTCGACCTGCGCGCGGGGAAGGTGGTCCCCGTCGAGACGGCCGCCTGGTACCTCGCACGCGACTCCGGCGCGTTCCTGTTGTCCGAGGAGTCCGATGCCTTCGTCGCCGACGGAAGCGGAGATCTGACCCCCGACGACTGCGCGCGGGGGATCGAGACCCGGCCGGTGACGGCCCTGCCCTTCAAGGTGCTCGCGAAGGAGCGCCCCTTCTGCGTGCGAAGTCCTGACCAGCGGGAAGTGGTGATCGTGCGGCTCGTCGAGGCGACCTCGACAGGCTCCGTCACGATCGCCGTCGAGCACTTCCGCAAGAGCTGATCCCCGGAAGCGGAACCGTGATGGTGAGGCAGGGCAACACATCGGAAGGGTTGACTGAATTTTCAGTTAACGCGAGGATGCCAGACATCCTGCCCCTCCTCATCAGGGAGTCCCCATGGATCTGAACCCCCGCACGTCCCGTCGCCGGGTCCTCCAGTTCGGCGCGGCGGCCCTGCCGCTCGCGGCCCTCGGCTCCGCCCTCCCGTCCCTGGCGCAGTCGGCCTCGGCCGCACAGAACGGCACCGGCACCCTCCGCATGCCCGCCGAGACGGACCGGCACGTCCGTACGTACATGGCCTGGCCGGCCCTCTCGTCGGTGTGGGGCAACGGCCTCGGAGCGGTACGCCGGGACATCGCCGAGGTGGCGCACGCGATATCGCGCTACGAGCCCGTCGTGGTCCTGGCCCGCCCCGGCCAGGTCGCCGAGGCCCGCTACCAGTGCGGCATGGGCGCCTACTACGGCATCCAGGTCATCGACATCCCCAACGACGACCTCTGGATCCGGGACTTCGGCCCCACCTTCGTCGTGGCCCCGGGTGCCGTGGCCGGCGTGGACACCAACTTCAACGGCTGGGGCAAGGCCGGTACCTCGTACGCCCAGTCCTTCGCCAACGACGCGGCGGCGGCCCGCACGCTCCTCGCCGAGTACGAGGTGAACCGGATCCGGGCGGGCTTCGTCGGCGAGGGCGGCTCGCTGGAGACCGACGGCGAGGGAACCCTGCTGGTCACCGTCAGCTCGATGGTGAACGCCAACCGGAACCCGGGCATGAGCCAGGCTCAGGTCGAGCAGGCCATGAAGACGGCACTCGGTATTTCCAAGGTCATCTGGGTGCCGGGCCTCGCGGGTCAGGACATCACCGACTGTCATATCGACTGCCTGGCCCGCTTCGTCTCCCCGGGCCGCGTCATCCTCGACAAGCCCGGTCCCGGCGCGGACAAGAAGTGGGTCGCCGTCTACGAGGAGACCAAGCGGGCCCTGCAGAGCGCCACCGACGCCCTCGGCCGCCGCCTGGCCATCACCGAGCTGCCGGGACCGGACCGGCGTGAGATCCGCGGCCGGGGCGAGGAGTTCCTGTCGAGCTACACCAACTACTACACGGCGAACGGCGCGGTCATCGCGCCCCAGTTCGGCGACGGCCCTGCCGACGGCGTCGCCCGCGCCATCCTCCAGGACGCCTATCCGGGCCACCGGGTGGAGCAGCTCCCCATCGACGGCATCGCCTCCGGCGGCGGCGGAATCCACTGCGCCACCCAGTCGCACCCGGCCGTGCCGCCGGCCGCCTGATGGCAGGGCCGCCCGGGCCGGCGCGGCCGGTACCGCCCGCCGGGGCGGCCCGCGCGCCGGCCGGCACTCCTGGTGACGGGCCGCGTACGTACGCGCCCGATCACCCCGGTAGGGTGCGGAGCATGGCGTCTCGTAGTACTCAGATCCTCGAAGCCGCCGCCCGGGTCATCGCCCGGCGCGGTGTACGCGGGCTGCGCGTGGAGGAACTCGCGGCCGAGGCCGGAGTCTCCACCGCCCTGATCTATTACCACTTCAAGGACCGTACGGGCGTCCTGCGCCAGACGCTCGAGTTCATCAACGACCGGGCGGAGCGCTACACCACCGACCGGGATCCGGACGACCCGCCGCTCACCCCGCGCGAAGAGCTGGAGGAGACCCTCCTGCTGGAACTCCAGGACACCGTGGAGGTACGGGAGAACAGCTCGGCCTGGGGTGAACTGCGGGCGAGCGCCGTCTTCGACGAGGTCCTGCGCGAGGACCTCGCACGGGCCACGCTGGTGTGGGTGCAGGAGGTGGCCGCGCTGCTGGGCCAGGTCCAGCCGATGACGCCGGCCTCCGCGCTCGCCGCTGCCGCCGAGCGGCTCACGGCCCTGCTCGAGGGCCTGAGCATGCGCTGGCTGAGCGGCGGCATCAAGATCGGCCATGCCCGTGAGCTGATGCGGGGCGCCATCGACGCCGAGCTGGCGGGGCTCCGGCAGGGCTGACGGACGTACGGGGGAGCGGGAGCGGAGACGCCCCGCGGCCCGGCCCGTGGTCCCCGGCCGCCTTGCCCGGCCCCCGCCGCGTCCGGGCCCGCCGCGTCCTGCCCCGGTCGCCGACTCCGCCCCGGCGCCGTCCCGCCTGTTCCGCCCGTTCTCCCTCACCCCCGGTTTCCCTCCTGCCGCGCAGGCCCCCGCTCGGCTCCTCCGTGACCCCTGAGGGCCTCCTGCGAGCCGCCTGAGCTTCCCCTGTGATTCCTTGCGGACCCGACCCCGTTCAGGCTCTTGACTGAATTTTCAGTCAATGCCAGAGTGAGGATTCCGAGCAGGGCGGACCGAACCTTCCGCCCTCCGGACCGCCGGCCGGCCCGTGCCACCGCACGGTCCGTGCCCGGCCCGCACTCCTCGACGCACTCCTGAGGCGTCCCCCGGCGCGCCACCGGCCCTCGGCCGCCGCCTCGCGCACCACACATCCGGACGGCGATGCCCCGGCCCCGGCCTTACCCTCGCCCGCCTTCCGGAGGAAGGAATGATCATGATGGTTTCGACCGGCCCGGACGCCGGACGGGACGGCCGGGGGACGTCATGTCCCTGACCCCCACCGAACGCGACCGGCTGCTCCTCTTCACCGCGGCCGAACTGGCACGGGCCCGGCACGCCCGCGGTCTGCGGCTCAACGTCCCGGAGGCGACCGCGCTGATCGCGGACACGGTGTGCGAGGCGGCGCGCGACGGCATGCGCCTCGCCGACGCCCTCGAGCGGGGCCGTAGTGTCCTCGGGCCGGACGACGTGCTCCCCGGGGTCGTCGACATCGTCACCGAGATCCAGGTCGAGGCCGTCTTCGAGGACGGCACCCGGCTGGCCGCGATCAGTGAGCCCTTCGGCGCCCTGGAGCGCGACGACTCGGCGCCGGGCGCGGTCCTGCCCGCCTCGGACACCGTCACCGCGCCGGAACCGGTCGTCGTCCTCAGCGTGCGCAACACCGCCGCCGTGCCGGTGAGCGTGACCTCGCACTTCCACTTCTTCGAGGCGAACCCGCGGCTCGACTTCGACCGGGCCGCGGCCTACGGGCTGCGGCTGGCCGTCGCCGCCGGTTCGTCCACCCGCTTCGATCCCGGAGCCACCGTCGAGGTGGGCCTGGTCCCGGTCGGCGGCGACCGCATCGCGATCGGCTTCGCGGGACTGGTCGACGGGCCCCTGGATGCGCCCGGGGCCAAGGAAGAGGCCCTTCGGCGCGCCGCGGCCTGCGGCTACCTCGGCGTCAGTGCCGACCACCAGGACGGAGACCGGTCGTGAGCAAGAAGATTCCGCACAGCGCGCACTGTGCGCCGGGCAGTCGGCACATCGATCCGCACGAGTACGCGGCCGTGTTCGGTCCGCGGGCGGGGGACCGGGTGCGGCTCGGGGATTCGGGGCTGACCGTCCGGGTGGAGTCGGACGCCCAGAGGCCGGGGGACGAGTTCCTGGCCGGTTTCGGGAAGACGGCGCGTGACGGTCTGCACCTGAAGGCGGCCGCGGTCCGCGGGACGTGCGACGTCGTGATCAGCAATGTGCTGGTCATCGATGCCGTGCTCGGCATCCGGAAGGTGTCGATCGGTATCCGTGAGGGCCGGATCCATGCGATCGGCCGGGCCGGTAATCCCGACACGCTCGACGGCGTCGACGTGGTCGTCGGCACCGGTACGACGATCGTGTCGGGCGAGGGGCTGATCGCCACCGCCGGCGCCGTCGACACCCACGTCCACCTGCTCTCCCCACGCATCATGGAGGCATCCCTCGCGAGCGGCGTGACCACGATCATCGGCCAGGAGATCGGGCCGAGTTGGGGTGTCGGCGTCAACTCGCCCTGGGCCCTCAAGCACGGGTTCAACGCCTTCGACGCCTGGCCGGTCAACATCGGGTTCCTGGCCCGCGGTTCCTCCTCGAACGATGCTCCCCTCGTGGAGGCCCTGGCCGAGGGCGGTGCGTCCGGGTTCAAGGTGCACGAGGACCTCGGGGCCCATACCCGGGCGCTGGACACGGCGCTGCGGGTGGCGGAGGAGTTCGATGTGCAGGTGGCTCTGCACAGTGACGGTCTGAACGAGTGTCTCTCGGTGGAGGACACCCTGCGGGTGCTGGAGGGGCGGACCATCCATGCCTTCCACATCGAGGG
>NZ_JBSGXU010000043.1:0-3837 GCF_053610205.1 Streptomyces sp. NPDC054932
GGGCGACCGCCCCGGGCGCGGGCGCCGCGCGCCAGGTCTGGCGGCGGGTGCGCCGCCGCCCGGCGGCCCTCGCGGCCGGCGGGGTCCTCGGCCTGCTCGTCCTCCTCGCCCTCGCCGCCCCGCTGCTCGCCCAGCTCACCGGCCAGGACCCGAACGCGTACCACGACGACCTCGTCGACTCGGCGCGAGGCGGGGTCCCGCTCGGCTCCTTCGGCGGTATCTCCGCCGACCACTGGCTCGGCGTCGAACCGGGCACCGGCCGCGACCTGCTGACCCGGCTCCTGTACGGCGCGCGGATCTCGCTGCTCGTCGCCCTGGGCGCCGTCGTCGTCCAGACCTTCGTCGGCGTCGCCGTCGGACTCGCCGCCGCGCTCGGCGGCCGGTTCACGGGCCAGCTCATCGGCCGGTTCACCGACGTGATGATCGCGCTGCCCCTGCTGGTCATCGGCATCGCCCTGACCGCCGTCGTCCCGCCCGACTTCCCGCGGCCCCTGCTGCTGATCCTCATCATCGGGCTGCTCGACTGGGGCGGCACCGCCCGGATGGTCCGCGCCCAGGCCCTCGCCCTGCGCGGTCTCGACTTCGTCGATGCCGCCCGCCTCTCGGGCCGGTGCACGTTCGCCATCGCCCGCCGCGAACTGCTGCCCTCGCTCGCCGCACCCGTCATCACCTACGCCGCGATCAAGGTGCCCACCGCCATCGTGGCCGAGGCCTCGCTGTCCTTCCTCGGCGTCGGCGTCAAGCCTCCCACCCCCTCCTGGGGACAGATGCTCTCCAGCGCGCAGACCTGGTTCCGCGCCGACCCGGCCTACGTCCTGCTCCCCGCCGGGCTGCTCTTCGTCACCGTGCTCGCCTCCACCGTGCTGGGCGACGCCGTCCGCACGGCCCTCGACCCGCGCGAAGGCTCCCGCCTGCGGGTCGGCACCAGAAAGGAGCGCAAGGCGTGACCCGCTTCGTGCTCAAACGGACCGGCGGCGCACTGCTCGTGCTGCTCACCCTGTCCGTCATCGTCTACGCCCTCTTCTACCTCGCCCCCGGCGACCCCGCCCGCCTCGCCTGCGGGGAGCGCTGCAACCCGGCGCAGATCGCCCAGGTCCGCGAACAGCTCGGGCTGAACGAATCCGCCCTCGCCCAGTACCTGCACTTCCTCCAGGGACTGCTGGTGGGCCGGGACCACTCCGGCGGAGCCGGGCTCGTCCTGCACTGCGACGCACCCTGCCTGGGCTTCTCGTACCAGAACGACCAGCAGGTCACCGAGCTGCTCCTGGACCGGCTCCCCGCCACCCTCTCCCTGGCGCTCGGCGCACTGGTGATCTGGCTGGTGGTCGGTGTCGGCACCGGACTGCTGTCCGCGCTGCGCCGCGGCGGGATCACCGAGCGGGCCCTGACCGTCCTCACGCTCGCCGGGACCGGCACCCCCGTCTTCATCCTCGGGCTGCTGCTGCTCATGACCGTCTGCGCCTACCTCCAGTGGCTGCCGTTCCCGACGTACGTGCCGCTGACCGAGGACCCCGAACAGTGGGCCTGGAACCTGCTCCTGCCGTGGGTGACGCTCGGCCTCTTCGAGAGCGCCAAGTACGCCCGGCTCACCCGCAGTTCGACGCTGGAGACGCTCGCCGAGGACCACATCCGGACCTTCCGCGCCTACGGCGTGGGGGAGCGGGCCGTCGTCACCCGGCACGCGGTGCGCGGAGCCGTGGCCCCCGTGATCGCCCTCAGCGCCGTGGACTTCGGCACGATGATCGGAGGCGCGGTGCTGACGGAGTCGCTGTTCGGGATCCCCGGCCTCGGCAAGACCCTCATCGACGGGGTGCGGATCGTGGACCTGCCCGTCGTGGTGGGCGTCGTCCTCGCGATCGGCGCGGCCGTCGTCCTCGCGGGCGCGATCGCCGACCTGCTGTACGCCGTCGCGGACCGAAGGGTGACCCTCGCATGACGCCATCGCTGGTGGAGGTCACCGACCTCGTGGTCGAGTTCCCGGTCGGCGGGGCGGGGGAGTACCTGCGGGCCGTGGACGGGGTCTCCTTCACCCTGGAGGCCGGCCGCGCCCTGGCCGTCGTGGGCGAGTCCGGCAGCGGCAAGTCCACCGTGGCCGCGGCCCTGCTGGGACTGCACCGCGGTACGGGCGCCCGGCTGGGCGGGACCGTCCGGGTCGGCGGCACCGACGTGGCCTCGGCCCCGGCGGCCGAGCTGCGGCGGCTGCGCGGCGGGACCGCCGCCATGGTCTTCCAGGACCCGCTCAGCTCCCTCGACCCGTACTACGCCATCGGCGACCAGATCGCCGAGGTCCACCGGATCCACGCGGACGTCTCCCGGCGGGCCGCCCGGGCACGGGCCGTCGAGGTGCTCGACCGGGTGGGCATCCCGGACGCGGCACGCCGCTCCCGCGCGCGGCCGCACGAGTTCAGCGGCGGCATGCGGCAACGGGCTCTCATCGCCATGGCCCTGGCCTGCGACCCGCGGCTGCTGATCGCCGACGAGCCGACCACCGCCCTGGACGTCACCGTTCAGGCCCAGATCCTCGACCTGCTGCACGGGCTGCGCGAGGAGCGCGGGCTCGGACTGCTGCTGGTCACCCACGACGTGGGCGTCGCCGCGGAGAGCGTGGACGAGGTGCTGGTCATGAGGGACGGGGCCGCCGTGGAGCGGGGGGCGGTGGGGGCAGTCCTCTCGGCGCCCGCCGAGCCGTACACCAGGGCCCTGCTGGAGTCGGTACCGAGGCTGGACGGGCCACGGGTTTCCCGCACCCCGCCCGGACCCGCACCCCGGACGCCCTCGGGGCCGCAGCGGGCGGATGCGCCTCCCGTCGTCGAAGCCATCGCCCTGCGGCGGGAGTTCGGCCGGGGACGGCGCAGGGTCACCGCCGTCGCGGGCGTGTCCCTCGCCGTGCACGCCGGGGAGACGCTCGGCATCGTCGGCGAGAGCGGCTCCGGCAAGAGCACGCTCGGACGGATGCTCGTCGGACTGCTGCAGCCCGGCTCCGGGCAGGTCCGCCGGGACGGCGCCGAGGTCACCGGCATCGCGGGCGGCGTGCAGATGGTGTTCCAGGACCCGGTGTCCTCCCTCAACCCGCGCCGTTCCGTCGGAGAGTCCATCGCCGACCCGCTGCGCGCGGCCGGGGAGCGGGACGAGGCGGCCGTCCGGGCCCGGGTGACGGAGCTGCTGCTGCGCGTCGGGCTGGAGGCCGGGCACTACGACCGCTACCCGCACGAGTTCAGCGGGGGCCAGCGCCAGCGGGTGGGCATCGCACGGGCCCTGGCCCCCCGGCCCCGGCTGATCGTCTGCGACGAACCGGTCTCCGCCCTCGACGTGACCACACAGGCACAGGTCACCGCCCTGCTGGCGGAGCTCCAGCGGGAGCTGGGCATCGCGCTGGTCTTCATCGCGCACGACCTGGCGGTGGTCCGGCAGGTCAGCGACCGGGTGGCCGTCATGCGGGCCGGCGAGATCGTCGAGGAGGGCCCGGTGGACGAGGTCTACGACCGGCCGGCCCACGCCTACACCCGGCAGCTGCTGGCCGCCGTACCGGCCCTGGATCCCGCACTGGCCGCCGATCGCCGCCGGACGCGCCAGGAGGTCCTCGCGTAGGGCGGGAGTCGGGGGCCCTGCGGCCCGGTCCGCTCCGGGGCCGGGTCCGAGGCTGTACTTCTAGCGTGCTCGAACGCGAACCGTACGGGAAAGTTACGACTCTTCACCCCTTCCGGTGGCGGGGCGGGCCAACCGGCCGGGCGCCGAGGGGAATTAACCGTTATTTATAACCCCGCCGGGGGGCAGAACCAAATGGGACCCCCCGAACACGGGGAACGCAATGAAATAATAAAAAAAGAAGCAGGCGGA
>NZ_JBSGXU010000043.1:3847-50849 GCF_053610205.1 Streptomyces sp. NPDC054932
GCCTGTTTCTTTTTTTAAAACTACACAGCCACTCTACCCCCCTCGGGGGGGCGCCAGGCACCCCCGCCCGCCCCCCCTTCGGCATATCCGCTTGAGTTCTCCCGCGGCGGGTCGCCTGACCGAATGGCGACCGCCTGAACGGGAGAACGGGGGTGCCACTCGTGCGGATCGGACTGCTCACGGAAGGTGGTTATCCGTATGCGACGGGAGAGGCGAGGCTGTGGTGCGACCGGCTCGTGCGCGGGCTCCCGCAGCACGAGTTCGAGATCTACGCACTGAGCCGCAGCGCCGAGCAGGAGCGCGCACGGATCCTCCTGCCCGAGCACGTCATCCGGGTCCGCACGGCCCCCCTGTGGGCCCCCGCCGACGACGGTCGGACCCACTCCCGGCGTGAGCGCCGGCGGTTCGTCGAATCCTTCCGGGAGCTGGTCCACGGGATCTGCGCCGGTCAGCCGCAGCCCTTCGCCGCCGGGCTGTACGGGCTCGCCGGACTCGCCCGCGAACAGGGCGGGATGTACGCCGCACTGCGCTCCGAGTCCGCGGTGCGGGCCCTGGAGGCCGCCTGCCGGGCGCCGGGCGCGGCACGCACCGTACGGACGGCGCAGGTGGGCGACCTGCTGGAGTTCGTCGACGAACTGGAAGCCATGCTGCGGCCGTTGTCCCTCGACTGGTACGAGGAGAACGCCCAGGCCGGCGGTCTCGGCGAGGCGGACATCTGCCACGCGGCCGCGGGCGGCGTGGCGGCGCTCCCCGGACTCCTGGCCAAACGCTTCTTCGGGGTCCCGCTCCTGGTCACCGAGTACGGGGTCCAGCTCCGGGCCCACTACCTGGCGCAGCTCGACACCCGCAGCGAGCCGGAGACCCGCCCCGCCGTACGGGCCCTGCTCGCGGCCTTCCACCTGCGGCTGGCCACCGAGATCTACACCCGCGCCGACTTCCTGACCCCCGGGAACGCGCACGCCCGGCGCTGGCAGGAGCGGTGCGGCGCCCCCCGGGAACGGCTGCGGACCGTCTATCCCGGGATGGAGGCGGACCGATTCGCCACCGTCGGGGAGGCCGCGGACTGCGGGGACCCCGACACGCTGGTGTGGGTCGGCCGGGTGGAGCCCGCCAAGGACCTCATCGCCCTGCTGCACGCCTTCGCCGAGGTCCGCCGGGCCGCGCCGGACACCCGGCTGCGGATCTTCGCGACCGCCGTGGCTCCCGGCTACCTCGCCGACTGCCGGTCCCTGGCGGCCCAGCTGTTCCCCGACGAGGCGGCCGACTCGGTCACCGCCGGGGAGAACCCGGTCACCTTCGAGGAGATCGGCGGACCCGACGCCCCCACCACGGCCGAGGCGTACGGCGCCGGGCGCGTCGTCGTGCTGTCCTCCGTGATCGAGGGCTTCCCCGTCACCCTCGCCGAGGCGATGCTCTGCGGGCGCGCCACCGTCTCCACCGACGTCGGCGCGGTCTGCGAGGTCATCGGGGGCACCGGGCTCGTGGTCCCGCCGCGCAATCCCCGGGCGCTCGCCGAGGCATGCCTGTCCCTGCTGCAGGACCCCGAGCGGGCGCAGCGGCTCGGCGCCGCCGCCCGGGCGCGGGCCCTGGAGCTCTTCACCGTCGAGCAGAACGTGGCCGCCTTCCAGGAGATCTACCTGCGGCTGCTGGCCAGGGGCTCCGCGCGACCGGACGGCGGGATCCCCTTCGCCCGGCCCCCGGAAGCCCGGGTGCCCGGCCACTGGACCAGCCCGACCTGGGCCAAGCCCGTCCCGGACTCGACCTCGGAGGCTGCCGTATGACCACCGTCGATCCCGAGATCTCGGCCCCGCCGAACCCGGCCCCGCCGACGTCGGAGGCGCGGGCGTCAGGGGGCGTCACCCCCGGCAACGAGGCCGGAGCTGCCGGCGGGGCGGCTGTGAAGCCGACCCGGCGGCGGGGCGGCGGGGATCCCGTCAAGGCCCTGCTGCACCGGCACCGGGACCTGTGCGAGCGGGCCGTGGACCCGCTGGAGATCGCCGCCGGGCTGGAGGCCCGCGGCATCACCGACCGCACCGCCGCCCGGTTCCGCCACCGGGACGTCTTCTCGCTCGCCGAGGAGCTGTACGCGCGCAGCCCCCACGAGGAGGTCGCCGCCGCCGCGCCCACCCTGGTCCCGGCCGGCCCGTCCGCCTTACGAGCCTTCGGCTACGCAACTCTGCCCGGCGCCCTCGCCTGCGCCGCGGCCGCCACCGGGCAGGCATGGGCCGGGGCCGCAGCCGCGGCCGCCGTCGTCGCCGCCCTGGTGCGGCCCGGGCGGGTGGCCGGGGGTCGGTTCCCCTACGCGGCGCACCTGCTGGCCGCGGCCGTCGTCGGCTGGGCCGTGCACCGGCACGGCACCGCTCTCGCGGTGGGCCTCGCCCTGGCCGTCGCCCCCGGGCACCTGGCCGCGGTCGCCTTCGCCGCCGGGGCCAGGGCCCGCATCGACGGGAGCCGCGTCCTGGAGGACTTCGCGGACCGGGCCCGCCCGCTCCTGCTGGCGGTCGTCGCCGTGTTCACCGGGGCCGCCGCCGGGGCTGCCGTGCTCGCCGGAACACCGATCCCGGTGGCCGTGCCGCTCGCCCTGCTGCTGTTCCTGACCCGGCTGCTGCTCCGCCACGGTGCCCACCGCGCACCCGTCGCGGCCGCCCTCGCCCTCGCCCTGATCCCCGTCCCGGCGGCGGCTCCCGCCGCCGCGGCCGGACTCCTCGTACACGCCGTGCTCGCCCTGGCCCGCGCGTCCGCGCATGCGCGGCCCTGACGTCCCCGGGACGTCCCCAGACCTTCGGAGCCGACGCCGAGGCGCTTTACCCGTACCCCGCCCACCCGTCCGTCCACCCGCCCGCAAGGAGAAACAGACATGACCGGCCAGCCAACCAACCAAGGGGTCACGCGATGAGGGTGCTGCTGATCGGAGCCAACGGATACCTCGGCCGCTACGTCGCCGACCGGCTGCTCGCCGACCCCGCCGTCCAGCTCACCGCGCTCGGCCGCGGCGACGACGCCGACGTCCGCTTCGACCTCGCCACCGGCAGTCCCGGTGCGCTCACCCGTTTCCTCGACGCCGTCCACCCGGGCGTCGTCATCAACTGCGCCGGAGCCACCCGGGGCGGGGCCCGGGAACTCACCCGGCACAACACCGTCGCCGTCGCGACGATCTGCGAGTCGCTGCGCCGCAGCGGCTGCGGGGCCCGGCTGGTGCAGCTGGGCTGCGCCGCCGAGTACGGGCCCAGCCAGCCCGGATCGTCCACGGCCGAGGACGCCGTGCCGAGACCCGGAGGGCCGTACGGGGTGAGCAAGCTGGCCGCCACCGAGCTGGTCCTGGGCTCCGGACTGGATGCCGTCGTCCTGCGGATCTTCTCGCCCGTCGGCCCCGGCACCCCCGCCGGATCCCCGCTCGGTCGGCTCGCCGAGGCCATGCGCCGCGCGATGCAGGCGGGCGACGGCGAGCTGAAGCTCAGCGGGCTCGGCGTGCAGCGCGACTTCGTGGACGTGCGGGACGTGGCGCGCGCCGTGCACGCCGCCTCCCTGTCCGCCGCCCAGGGCGTGGTCAACATCGGCACCGGCCGGGCGGTCCGGCTGCGCGACGCGGCCGCGGTGCTGGCCCGGGTCGCCGGGTACGGAGGGGCCCTGCACGAGCTGGACGTACCGCACGGCGGACCCCAGCAGTCGCACGGGCACCCGGGCCGCCCGACCGGGCTCGCCACCATCGGCTCCCCCCGCTCCGAGGCCACCGCCGAACAGATCGCCGCCGCGGCCCCGCAGCCGTACCCCTACCCGGACGGCTGCGGGGCCTGGCAGCAGGCGGACGTCCGTACCGCCCGGGACCGGCTCGGCTGGCGGCCCCGGATCAACCTGGAGGAATCCCTCGCGGACATCTGGATGGAGGCGGCGTGCCGCATCTGACGACCCCGCCGGGGGCCATGACCGCCGCCTCGACCGAGGCCGGCCGCCTCGGCCTGGGCATCCCCGGCTACGCGCACCCGCTGCTCGCCCCCGTCGAGTGGGCCGAGCTGACCCGCCCCGGCACCCCCCTGCACTGGGCCGTGCTGAACGTCGCGGACGGCCCGGGCGGGCGGCCCGATCCGCACTGCACGGAAGCGGCCGCGAAGCTGCGGCGCGCCGGCAGCACGGTCCTCGGTCATCTCGCGATGCGACACGGGTCGCGGTCGTTCGGGGAGTTGATCTCCGACGCGCACCGCTTCCGCGACTGGTACGGGGTCGGCGGCTTCTACCTCGCCGGGGCCCCGGCGGGCAGGGCGCAGCTGGCCCCGGTGCAGCGGGTCGTCGACACCCTGCGCAGCCTGGGCGGGGACCTGCGGATCGTGCTCGGGCACGGCACGCACCCGTACGAGGGCTATGCGGAGGTCGCCGACCAGCTGGTCACCTTCTCCGGGAGCTGGTCCGACTACCGCTGGTCGCAGGTGGCGGAGTGGACGGCCGACCATCCGGCGGAGCGCTTCTGCCACCTGGTCCACGGGGTGCCGCGCACGCATCTGGAAGAGGCGATGAGGGTCGCCCGGTGGCAGGGAGCGGGCACGATCTGGTTCACCGACCGGATCGGGGCGCGCGGCAGTGACCCGTGGGCGTCAATGCCCGCTTACTGGGACGAAATCGTCTCAAGGATCGGGACAGGTGTCTTGGAATGAAGACGGGCGTGGCAGTGTTACGGAGAGAACCACCGTTAAGACGTAACCATCTACGGAGTCCCCGTGTCGCTGCCACCCCTGGTCGAGCCAGCTGCTGAGCTCACCGTTGACGAGGTCCGTCGGTATTCCCGCCACCTGATCATCCCGGATGTCGGGATGGACGGCCAGAAGCGCCTGAAGAACGCCAAGGTGCTGGCCGTGGGCGCGGGCGGCCTCGGCTCGCCCGCCCTCATGTACCTTGCCGCGGCCGGCGTCGGCACGCTGGGCATCGTGGAGTTCGACGAGGTCGACGAGTCGAACCTGCAGCGCCAGATCATCCACAGCCAGGCGGACATCGGCCGTTCCAAGGCCGAGTCGGCCCGCGACAGCGTGCTGGGCATCAACCCGTACGTGAACGTGGTCCTTCACGAAGAGCGGCTCGAGGCCGAGAACGTGATGGAGATCTTCAGCCAGTACGACCTCATCGTCGACGGCACGGACAACTTCGCCACGCGCTACCTGGTGAACGACGCCTGCGTGTTGCTGAACAAGCCGTACGTGTGGGGCTCGATCTACCGCTTCGACGGCCAGGCCTCGGTCTTCTGGTCCGAGCACGGCCCGTGCTACCGCTGCCTCTACCCGGAGCCCCCGCCGCCGGGCATGGTCCCGAGCTGCGCCGAGGGCGGCGTGCTGGGCGTGCTCTGCGCGTCCATCGGGTCCATCCAGGTCACCGAGGCCATCAAGGTCCTCACGGGTGTCGGCGAGCCGCTGGTCGGCCGTCTGATGATCTACGACGCCCTGGAGATGCAGTACCGCCAGGTCAAGGTCCGCAAGGACCCGGACTGCGCGGTCTGCGGTCCGAACGCGACCGTCACCGAGCTCATCGACTACGAGGCCTTCTGCGGCGTCGTGTCGGAGGAGGCCCAGGAGGCGGCCGCCGGTTCGACGATCACTCCCAAGCAGCTCAAGGAGTGGATCGACACCGACGAGCCCATCGAGATCATCGACGTCCGCGAGATCAACGAGTACGAGATCGTCTCGATCCCCGGCGCGAAGCTGATCCCCAAGGGCGAGTTCCTGATGGGCACCGCCCTGCAGGACCTGCCGCAGGACAAGCGCATCGTCCTGCACTGCAAGACGGGTGTCCGCAGTGCGGAAGTCCTCGCGGTCCTGAAGTCCGCGGGCTTCTCCGACGCGGTGCACGTCGGCGGCGGCGTCATCGGCTGGGTCCACCAGATCGAGCCCGACAAGCCGGTCTACTAGCAGTCACCCGACGGGGCCGTACCGCGCGAGCGGGGTACGGCCCCGTCGGCGTTCGCCGGATCAGGCGCCCGTCGGCGGCTCCGGCGCCACCGGGGTCCCCGTGGCGTCCGGGCCCGCGGTGCAGACGGTGCCCGCCGCGGGCGTCTTCCCGTCCAGCAGGTAGGTGTTGACCTTCTCCTGCACGCACGGGTCGCCGCTGTTGTACGCGCCGTGTCCCTCGCCCTTGTAGGTGAGCTCCGTGCCCACGCCCGGGCCGAGCCGCTCCACCATCTTGCGCGCACCTTCGTACGGGGTGGCCGGGTCGCCGGTGTTGCCGATGACCAGGATCGGGTCGGAGCCCGGCGCGGAGACGTCGGGGGTGTCCGAGAGGCCGGGGACCGGCCAGCCGGTGCAGCCCAGCATGGCCCAGCCGATGTAGTTCCCGAAGACGGGCGAGGCCGCGCGGAAGGCCGGCAGTCCGGCCTTCGTCTGTTCCAGGGTGTAGCGATTCTTGTCGTCCACGCAGTTGATGGCGGCGTTGGCCGCACCGAGGTTGCTGTAACGCCCTTGCTGGTCCCGGCCGTTGATCGCGTCCGACAGGGCCATCAGCAGCTGCCCCTGACCGCCCTCCGCCTCGTCGAGGCCCTGTTCCAGCAGCGGCCACAACTCCTTGGAGTACAGGGCCTGCGCGATGCCGCCGGTCGCCTGGGTCTCGGTGAGCTTCCGGTCCCCGATGCCGGGGATGGGCTTGGCGGCCAGGGACTGCTGCAGCTTGATGATGTCGGCCTCGATCTCCTTGGGCGTGCTGCCCCGGAGCCGGCACTCGTCCCCGCGGTCCACGCAGTCCTGGGCGAAGTTGTTGAGCGCGAGCTGGAAGCCCTTGGCCTGGGCCAGCGCGCTCTCCTCGGAGGTCTTGGTCGGGTCCACGACGGCGTCGAAGACGGCCCGGCCGACGTTCTTGGGGAAGAGGTGGGCGTAGACCCCGCCGAGCTCGGTGCCGTAGGAGATGCCGAAGTAGTTCAACTTCTCGTCGCCGAGGGCCTGGCGGATGCGGTCCAGGTCGCGGGCGGCGTTCTCGGTGCCGACGTGGGCGAGGAGCTTGTCCGAGTTCTTCTTGCAGGCCTCCTGGTACTTCCTGATGTTGTCGATGAAGGCCTTCTCCTCCTCGGGGGTCTCGGGGGAGGAGTCCTCGGTGAAGTACTGGTCCAGTTCCTTGTCGCTCTCGCACAGGACCGGGGAACTGCCGCCCACCCCGCGGGGGTCGAAGCTGACCAGGTCGTACCGGGCGCGCAGGGCCTCGTACTCCTTGGCGGCGCCGGGAAGCGTACTGATCCCGGAGCCTCCGGGGCCGCCGAAGTTGAAGACCAGCGAGCCCAGCCGGTTCTTCTGGTCGCGCGCCTTGGCCCGGATCAGCGCGATCGGGATCGTCTCGCCCTCGGGCTTCGCGTAGTCGAGCGGAACGTCGAGGGTGGCGCACTGCCAGTCCTTGGGCGGGGCCTGACCACCGCCCTGGGCGGCGGTCGGGGCGTCGCAGTCACCCCACTTCAGGGGCTTGACCTCCGGGGTGCCGTCGGCCGCCGTCTTCTGCCCGTCGCCGTCGTCGGAGCAGGCGGCCGTGGCGAGCAGCGCGGCGGAGATCGCGGCGGCGGTGGTGACCCGCCAGGCGTGTGTCGGCATGTCCCCATCCTGTGGGCCCTCCGCCGACCCCGCCCGCGCGCTGACCCGAACGGGGGGTCGCGCGCGGGCGTCAGTAGCCGTACACGCTCAGTTCCGTGATGGCGGCGAAGAGGTGCTCCCAGACCTCCGCCGCGGGGGAACCGACGGCCGTCGCCCCGGGATCGATCGCCTCCACGGCGTCGAGGAAGGCCCGGACCCCGTCCTCGGCCGGGTACGACGACCAGCAGGCGCCCATGTACCGGCGCACGCCGTCGAGCAGCCCGACGAACGCCGCCACGTCCCGGGCCAACGGGACGACGGACCCGGCCCCCTGGGACAGGTGGACCCGGCCGGTGAGGCGGTGGACGAAGACGGGACCCGGAGCCGTGTGACCGAAGTCGAAGGTCCCCAGGTGCAGGAGGTCGTCGCCCGCTTCCGGGGCCTGCGCGCCCGCCGGCCGCAGCAGCTGCGGGGCGACGGCGAACGAGCTGACGCCCGCGGCCCAGTGGCGCGGCAGCCCGACCCCGCTCAGGAACTCCCGGGTGGCCGGGTGCTCCAGCGCGTCCGGTAGCTCCTCGCGCGGGACGCGGGTGACCCGGGCGTCGCCGAAGGTCCGGCCGAGGGCGGCCGCGGTCAGCGGTCCGGAGCCGCGCGTGCCCGGGCGGAACCACGCGGTGCCCCCGGCCGACTCCCACGAGGAGGTGTCGGCAGCGCCCCGGGGCCAGTGGGCGAGGGCCGCGGCGTTCTCCTCCACCACGACGATGCCGCGTGCCTCGGAGAACAAGTAGCGGCCGCCGCCGAGCGGGACCGGCTCCTCCCAGGTGCCGGGGCAGTGCAGCGCCCAGCCCTCCTCGTCCCCGTCGAAGAGCCACGGGCCGTCCGGCTCCGCCTCGTCCCGCTCCACCGCCTCGCCGTCGGCGGGCGCGGGCAGCCGGCGTCCCGTCCCCAGGTCGAACCAGGCGTCCGCGCACCACAGGGCCCACACCTTCAAGGCCGCGCGCCCGTCCAGTTCGTACACCTCGGCGGTGTGGTCGCCACTGAGGTTCGGCTCCGCCACGTACGCGCCGACGGGCCGCCACCAGGCCCACACCGTCCGCCAGGGCAGCCCGGGTTCGGCCTCGGCGACGCGGGCGGCGTAGTCGTGGTGCCCGAGCACGGTCGCGGCGAAGTGCAACCAGGAGGCGAACTCCGCCCGTCCCACGTCCGCCCGTCCGAAGACGGCCTCGGCCTGGGTGAACACCTCACGCCCGATGCCGTCCTGCCCGACGGCCCCGCTCCGCAGCGCGGCGCGGTCCGCGCCCAGCACCGCGGCCGGATCGTCCAACGGCGGGTGGCTGTCGTGCTCTTCTCTCCTGGCCGCTCTCATGGCCGCATGCTGTCACCCGGGTCGGACACCGCCCACGCCGGACGGTTCTCACCGGCGCCGTCGCTACCGGCCGGGGCCGGATCCGCGGGCCGGGCCGGAGGCTAAATGGCTTCCTTGCGGGTCAGGAAGTTGAACGAGATCCACCCCGGCAGCACCGGCAGCCAGAAGGTCATCAGGCGGAACAGCAGCACCGCCGAGATCGCGACCTCCTTCTCCAGGCCCGCCGCGATCAGCCCGAGGGTCAGCGTGGTCTCCACCGCGCCCATACCGCCCGGTGTCGGCGCCGCCGACCCCAGCGCGTTGCCCGCAAGGAACACCACTGCGATGCTCGCGTAGCTGATGGCCTCGCCGCCCCCGAACGCGCGGATCGACGCGTCCAGGCACATCACGAAGCAGCCCGTCAGCAGCAGCATTCCGCCGATGCCGGTCACCAGCTTCTTCGGCCGCTGGAGCACGTCCAGCATGCGCGGCACGACGCCCGCGAACAGCGCCCGTACCCGCGTCACCACGAACTTCCGCAGGAACGGGACCGCCGTCACCACCAGCACCAGTACGGCCACCGTCAGCAGACCCGCGATGACCGCCCGGGACGGGGTCATCTCCGGCGTCTTCTCGGTTCCGGTCAGATAGCCGAAGGACAGCAGCAGCACGATGTGGCTGGCCAGACCGAACAGCTGGGAGGCGCCCACGCTCGCGACCGCCAGGCCGGGCCGGACCCCCGCCCGCTGCAGGAACCGCGTGTTCAGGGCGACGCCGCCGACGGCCGCCGGAGCCACCAGCTTCACGAACGACCCGGCCACCTGCGCGACCACGGTCCGCAGGAACGGCACCCGCTCCGGAACGAAACCCAGCAGGCTCATCGCCGCCGCGAAGTACGTCAGCGCCGAGAAGGCGAGGGCCGCCCCGACCCAGCCCCACTGGGCCTCGCCGATGACGGTCGCGAAGTCCACGTGGGCGAGCTGCGTGAGCAGGAAGTACGCGCCGAACGCGCCCGCGATGAACGAGACCAGCGTGCGCGGCCGGATCCGCTCCAGCCGGGCCGGCTCCACCGGCGCCTGCGGACGGATCAGCAGCACCTGGTGGCGGATCTGGGTCAGCAGATCCTCCTCGCGCGCCCCGTCCAGCGCATCCTCCAGGGCCTTCTTCTCGGCCTTGCGGTCGGCCGCGGCCGACGCGGAGACCGGGGCGGTGCCGTGGGCGGACTCCGCCTCGCGCGCCGCCTTCGCGGCCCGCGAGGACTCCAGTACGGCCTCCCGCTGCCGCTCGGCCCGCTCCCGGGCCAGCTTGCGCAGGGTCGCCCGGGTGGAACGGCTCAGCGCGATCGGCTGGAGCAGCGGCAGGCAGTCCGCCACCGCGTCCGGGCCGAGCACCGACACGGCCGAGGCCACCGCGCGCTCCGCGCCGACCCGCAGACCGACCGTGGTCAGCAGCTGTGCGATGTCCATCCGGAGCACCAGATCGCCCGCGGCGATCTCACCGCCGCGCAGGTCGGTCAGGATGACATTGCCGGAACGATCCACCACCAGGGCGTCCCCGGTGAGCCGGCGGTGCGCGATCCGCCGCGACTGCAGGGCCCGCACCTGCTCCCACGTGTGGTGGATCAGCTCGTCGGTGATCTCCTCGTCGGCGAGGGCGTCGAACGTGCGGACGTCGAGGTGCTCGTACACGAGCATCACCGCGTCCGGACCGAGCTCGGAGGTGGCGATCAGCTTCGGCGCGTTCGCCCCGGCCGCGATGGCCGCGTACGCGAGGAGCGCCTCCTGCTCCAGCGCCTGGCGCAGCGACTGCAGACTGCGGCCGGTGGTGATGCCGCGCAGGGTGAGCCGGCGCCAGACCCGGTAGAAGAAGCCGTGCGCCTGCTGCTCGCGGTCGACGATCGTGACGTCGAGCGGCGGCCCGTCCTCCAGGGTCACGTGGTAGCGGCGGCCCCGGTCGTTGGCCTCGGACGGCTCGGGACCCTCGGGCAGCTCGGCGCGCATCGCGCTGACGGGCTGGAAGCCGACGCGGCGCAGGCCCGCGAGGAGGTGCTGCCCGGTGGGGCGCACGTTGGGCGAGCCGACGGCGTACAGGGTGCCGTAGGCGACGCTCCAGCCGATCAGCACGGTGAGGATGATCGAGAAGGGGGTGGTGTACCCGTTGACCAGCATGGCCAGGGCGTTGAGCAGCAGGACCACCCACAGGGCGACGCGCCAGTGGGGTCTGCGGGTCATGCCGACCGCAGTCATGTAGGCGATGACGGGCGCGAGGTAGCCGTGGACCGGATCGGTGAGGGTCCCGCCGCCCGCGGAGCGGGTGAGGGCGTCCTGAATGGTGTCGGGGGCGGCCTGCGAGACCCACAGGTCGGTGGCGAGGGTGACGCCGTGCGCGAGGACGGCGGCGAGCACGCCGTCGGCGATGCGCAGCCCGTCGCGTTTGATCAGGCGCTCGATGGCGAAGGCGACGGGCAGCAGCAGCACCGCGATGCTGGACGCCAGCGCGGCGACCTTGATCAACAAGGCGGGCGCCTGGCCGGTGCCCTTGCTGATGTCCTCCTCCAGGCCGACGGTGGTGCCGTGGGCGAAGGCGGTGATGCCGAGGAGGAGGGCGATGCCGAGGATGCCGACGAGCAGGCGTACGAGGTCGGACGGCCGGTGCACGCGGGCGGCGAGCAGTGGTTCGTCGACCTCGACCCGGTCGGCGGGCGCGGAGGCGTGACCGTTCGCGGGTTCGGCCTCCGGGGCCTGGGCGTCCGGGGCCTGGGCGCCGGGGACCTCGGCGTCCGGGGCCCGGGCGGCGCGGGACTCGTCGGCCGGGTCGGCCCGGCCGTCGGGGCGCGGGGGCTCGGGGCGGGGCTCCGGGACGGGTTCGCGGCGGGAGGCGGGGCCGTCGTCAGGGCGTGCGCCGTCATCGGTCGCCGCGCCGTCCGGAGGGCTCACACCCTGCTCCTTCGTCGTCACATCCGTCTCTTCTTGATCACGTATCACCAGTCACCGCCCGGAAGATGGTGGCACGGACAGGCGGGCCCTCGGGGCATCAGGGTGCGCGCCGATACAGAAGCGCGATCTCCGCCGGAGCGGAGCCGGAGTACTGCACCATGTGCCGAATGAGTGAGGAGCTGCCCGCCTACGCGGAGCGCGTGCTGGAGGTGGCCGAGCGTATTCCGCCCGGCCGGGTGATGACATACGGGGACGTCGCCGAGTGGCTCGGCGAGGGAGGGCCGCGTCAAGTCGGGCGTGTCATGGCCCTGTACGGGGGAGCCGTGCCCTGGTGGCGGGTGGTGCGGGCGGACGGCCTGCCGCTGCCCGGCAGCGAGCCGCGCGCCCTGGAGCACTACCGGACCGAGGCCACCCCGCTGCGCCTGACGACGGGCGGCGAGCCGCGGCTGGACATGCGCCGGGCGCGCTGGGACGGATCCCCCGGACAGGACGGCGGGCGCGACGAGGCTCACACCTGACAGCTTCGGCCATGCAGGGCCCGGACGGGCGATCGAGCGACGATCCGAACGCCCGTCCGGGCTACCCGGGGGGACTGCGCGGCGCGGTCCGGTTGGCGTAGCGTTGCCCCTTCGGCTTCCGCGAGAGCGGTCACGCCGGCACCGCCACACCCCGCAGACACACCAGGACCGGCACCCCACGTGATCACCTCTTCCTCGGACCGCACCGAACGGCGGCGTACGCGGACCCCCGACGCGTACCGCCTCGTGCGCACCGGGTCGCAGCGGGTGGATCCTCCTGTGCTGGACGCAGCGCAGCGGGCCGTGGTTGACCACACCCGCGGACCGCTGCTGGTCCTCGCCGGACCGGGCACCGGGAAGACGACCACGCTGGTCGAGGCCGTGACCGCCCGGGTGGAAGCGGGCGCCGACCCCGCCCGGATCCTCATCCTCACCTTCAGCCGCAAGGCCGCGGTGGAACTCCGCGACCGGGCCGCCCTGCGCCTCGGCGGCGCGCGCGCACCGCAGGCCACCACCTTCCACTCCTTCTGCTACGGACTGGTCCGCGCCCACCAGGACACCGACCTCTTCGCCGACCCGCTGCGGCTGCTGTCCGGCCCCGAGCAGGACGTGATGGTCCGCACCCTCCTGGAGGGCCAGCGCCGGATCCGCTCCATCCGCTGGCCGGACGACCTGAGGGCCGCGCTGACCACGCGCGGGTTCGCCGACGAGGTCAGGGCGGTCCTCGCCCGCGCCCGCGAGCTGGGCCTGGGCCCGAACGCCCTGGCCGACTTCGCCGACCGCATCGGCCGCCCGGACTGGAAGGCGGCGGCGGCCTTCCTCTCCGAATACCTCGACGTCCTCGACATGCAGGGCACGCTGGACTACGCGGAGCTCCTGCACCGGGCGGTGCTCCTCGCGGAACGCACGCCGGCCCTCGCCTCCGCCTACGACGCGATCTTCGTCGACGAGTACCAGGACACGGACGCCTCGCAGCTGCGGCTGCTGCGGGCCCTGACCGGCCCGGGCGGCACGCTGATCGCCTTCGGCGACCCCGACCAGTCGATCTACGCCTTCCGTGGCGCCGACATCAACAACATCCTGGACTTCGAGTCGGCCTTCCCGGGCGCGCGGGTCAGGGCGCTGACCGTCGGCCGCCGCTCGGGCGCGGCCCTCCTGGCAGCCACCCGGCTGCTCACCACCCGGATGCCGGTGCCGCGGCTGCCGGCCGAGGCGGTCCGCGCCCACCGCAACCTCGCACCGGTGCGGGAGGGCGGCCGGGTGGAGGTCTTCACGTACCCGACGGCGGGCGCCGAGTTGGACAACATCGCGGACATCCTGCGCCGGGCCCACCTGGAGGACGGCGTGCCGTGGCAGGACATGGCCGTCCTGGTCCGCGCCGGCGGCCGCACCCTCCCGGCGATGCGCCGCGCGCTGATCTCGGCAGGGGTCCCGGTCGAAACGGACGGCACGGACACCCCCCTGCGCCACGAACCGGCGGTCTCCCCCCTCCTGACGGCCCTGCGCGTAACGGCCACCTCGGCCGCCTCCACGACCCCCGAACCCCGGCCCACGCCGACCGCCCCGCAGCCGCCCGCAGGCGACGCGGGCGCGGGGCAGGCCCCGGCCGACCCCGCGGGAGCGGCCACGGATCCTGCGGGTCAGCCCGTTGTGGGCGGCGGCCTGCCGGTCGCCCCGGCCGGTCCGGAGGACCGGTCCCCGCTGGACGGCCCGGCGGCCGAGGCGCAGCCCACCGCAGGTGACGCGGTCCCGGGGCAGCCGCCCGCCGACGGCCCGGCACCGGCCGCGGATCTTGCCGGAGGCGAGCACGACGGCGTCGAGCCGGGTGCCGGGGCCGGCCCCGAGGACTTCGGCGTCACCGTCGAGGCCGCCCTCACCCTCCTCGCCTCCCCCCTCGGCGGCATGGACGCCGCCGACCTGCGGCGTCTCGGCCGCGCCCTGCGCGACGAGGAGCGCGCCGCGGGCGTCAAGGTGCCCGCGCCCTCCGACGTACTGCTCGCCCGCGCCCTCGCCGAGCCGGAGCGGCTCACCGCGCACGACCCCGCCTACGCCCGCGGCGCGCAGCGCCTCGGCCTGCTCCTGCGCAAGGCCCGTGAGCTGCTCCAGGGCGGCGGCACCGCCGAGGAGGCCCTCTGGGTCCTCTGGGACGGCACCCCCTGGCCGCAGCGGCTGGAGCGCAGCGCCCGCCGCGGCGGCGCGGCCGGCCGCAACGCCGACCGCGACCTCGACGCGGTCTGCGCCCTCTTCGACACCGCCGCCCGCGCCGAGGAGCGCACCGGCGGCAGCGGCGCCCTCAACTTCCTCGAACAACTGGAGGCGGAGGACATCGCCGCCGACACGTTGACGACCCGCGCCACCCGGTCCGACGCCGTCCGGCTGATGACCGCCCACCGCTCCAAGGGACTGGAGTGGTCCCTCGTCGTCGTAGCGGGCGTCCAGGAGGGCCTGTGGCCCGACCTCCGCCGCCGCGGCTCCCTCCTGGAGGCCGATCGCATCGGCCGTGACGGTCTCGCCGAGCCCCTCACCCCCGGCGCGCTGCTCGCCGAGGAGCGCCGGCTCTTCTACGTCGCCGCCACCCGCGCCCGCGAGCGCCTCGTCGTCACCGCCGTCAAGGCCCCCGCCGACGACGGCGACCAGCCCTCCCGCTTCCTCACCGAGCTCGGCGTCCCCCCGCGCGACGTCACCGGCCGCCCCCGCCGCCCCCTCGCCGTCGCCGCGCTCGTCGCCGAGCTGCGCGCCACCACCGTCGACCCCGACGCCTCGCCCGCCCTGCGCGACGCGGCCGCCCGGCGCCTGGCCCGCCTCGCCGCGCTCACGGACGACGAGGACCGCCCCCTGGTCCCCGCCGCGCACCCGCAGCGCTGGTGGGGCCTGTACGAGCCCACCCGCAGCAGCGTTCCGCTGCGCGACCGGGACCGGCCCGTCGCCCTGTCCGGCAGCGCCCTGGAGCAGCTCGCCAACACCTGCTCGCTCCAGTGGTTCCTCGGCCGCGAGGTCAAGGCCGACACCCCCTCCACCGCCGCCCAGGGCTTCGGCAACGTCGTCCACGTCCTCGCCGACGAGGTCGCCTCCGGCCGCACCCCCGCCGACCTGGCCGTCCTGATGGAACGCCTCGACTCGGTGTGGGACGCCCTCGCCTTCGACGCGCCCTGGAAGTCCCGCCAGGAGAAGGACAACGCCCGCGCCGCCCTGGAGCGCTTCCTGCGCTGGCACACCACCGACCGCGGGGGCCGCGAGGCCGTGGCCACGGAGCACGAGTTCGACGTCACACTCGAAGCCGGTGACGTCGCCGTGCGCATCCGGGGATCCATGGACCGGGTCGAAACGGACCCGCAGGGCCGTGCGTACGTCGTCGACTTCAAGACCGGCAAGTCCGCACCCACCCGGGACGAGGTCGCCCGCCACCCCCAGCTCGCCGTCTACCAGCTCGCCGTGCGCGAGGGCGCCGTCGACGAGGTCTTCGACGGCCTGCGCCCCGTCCCCGGCGGCGCCGAGCTCGTCCAGCTCCGCCAGGGCGCCGCGCAGCGCGAGGGCGGGGACGCGGTGCCCAAGGTCCAGGCCCAGCAGCCGCTCGACGGGGAGTGGGTCGGCGACCTGCTGGCCACCGCCGCCGGCCGGGTCCTGGACGAGCGGTTCGCGCCCGCCGCGGGCCGCCACTGCGACCACTGCTCCTTCCGCAGCTCGTGCAGCGCCCGCCCGGAGGGCCGCCAGACGGTGGAGTGAGCAGGGCGGTCGGGGTTGTCGGTGGGGGCGGCTAGCCTTTTTGGGTGCCCGCGCGTCCGCCCGCCCTCTCCGACCCCGAGCAGCTCAAGGAGCTCCTCGGGATCCCTTTCACGCCCGAGCAGAT
Organism: Streptomyces sp. NPDC054932; assembly: GCF_053610205.1. Classification (NCBI taxonomy): domain Bacteria; kingdom Bacillati; phylum Actinomycetota; class Actinomycetes; order Kitasatosporales; family Streptomycetaceae; genus Streptomyces; species Streptomyces sp. NPDC054932. The sequence goes on from NZ_JBSGXU010000043.1 coordinate 20,017, forward strand.
GGCCTGTGTCACCGCCCCGCCCGCCCCGCAGGTCGTCGTCGCGGGCGCCGGATCCGGCAAGACCACCGTCATGGCCGCCCGCGTGGTCTGGCTCGTCGGCACCGGCGCGGTCGCGCCCGAGCAGGTGCTCGGCCTGACCTTCACGAACAAGGCCGCCGGAGAGCTGTCCGAGCGCGTGCGCAAGGCCCTCGCGCGGGCCGGCATCACCGACCCCGACCCGTCCCCGGCCGACGCCGACGCGGCCGGCGGCGAGCCGCGCATCTCCACGTACCACGCCTTCGCCGGACAGCTCCTGAAGGACCACGGCCTGCGCATCGGCCTGGAGCCCAGCTCCCGCCTGCTCGCCGACGCCACCCGCTTCCAGCTCGCCGCGAAGGTGCTGCGCGAGGCCCCCGGCCCGTACCCCTCGCTCACCAAGTCCGTCCCCGACCTGGTCGGCGACCTCCTCGCGCTCGACGGGGAGCTCTCCGAGCACCTGGTCGAGCCCGAGCGGCTGCGCCTGTACGACACCGGCCTGCTCGACGTGCTCGCCGGCACCAAGCTCACCAACGAAGACCTCCGCAAGGTCCCGGAGGCCGTGCGCGGCCGCCTCGAACTGCTCGAACTGGTCGTCCGCTACCGCGCCGCCAAGCGCTCCCGCGACCTCTTCGACTTCAGCGACCAGATAGCCCTCTCCGCGCAGCTCGCCACCACCCGGCCCGAGGTGGGCGCGCTGCTGCGCGAGGAGTTCCGGGTGGTCCTGCTCGACGAGTACCAGGACACCTCCGTCGCGCAGCGGCTGCTGCTGTCCGGCCTCTTCGGCGCGGGCTCCGGCCATGCCGTGACCGCCGTCGGCGACCCCTGCCAGGCGATCTACGGCTGGCGCGGGGCCTCCGTCGCCAACCTCGACGACTTCCCGGAGCACTTCCCGCACGCCGACGGCAGCCCCGCCACCCGGCTCTCCCTCAGCGAGAACCGGCGCAGCGGCGGCCGCCTGCTGGACCTGGCCAACGGCCTCGCCGCCCCGCTGCGCGCCATGCACGAGGGCGTCGAGGCGCTGCGTCCGGCGCCGGGCGCGGAGGCCGCCGGGCAGGTCCGGTGCGCCCTGCTGGAGACCCACGCGCAGGAGCTCGACTGGCTCGCCGACTCCGTCGCCCACCTGGTCCGCACCGGGACGGAGCCGCGCGAGATCGCCGTCCTGTGCCGGTCCGCCGGGGACTTCGCGCAGATCCAGGCCGTGCTGGTGGACCGGGACGTGCCGGTGGAGGTCGTCGGCCTCTCCGGGCTGCTGCACCTGCCCGAGGTCGCCGACCTCGTCGCCGTCTGCGAGGTCCTCCAGGACCCCGGCGCCAACGCCTCCCTGGTCCGGCTCCTGATCGGCCCGCGCTGGCGGATCGGCGCGCGCGACCTGGCCCTGCTGGGCCGCCGGGCGCGGCTCCTGGTGGGCCGCTCGCCCGCCGGGACCGACCCGGACGAGCGGCTGGAGGCGGCCGTGGAGGGCGTGGACCCGGCCGAGATCGTGTCCCTGGCCGACGCCCTGGAGACCTTCCTCGACGGCGCCGGACAGGCCCCGGACGACCTCCCCTTCTCGGCGGAGGCCCGGGTCCGCTTCGCGCACCTCGCCCAGGAGCTGCGCGACCTGCGGCGCTCCCTCGCGGACCCGCTGATGGACGTGCTGCACCGGGTGCTGACCGCCACCGGCCTGGAGGTGGAGCTGTCGGCCTCCCCGCACGCGCTGGCGGCCCGCCGCCGCGAGACGCTGTCGAACTTCATGGACGTGGCGGCCGGTTTCGCCGCCCTGGACGGCGAGGCCACGCTGCTGGCCTTCCTGGCGTTCCTGCGCACGGCCGCCCAGTACGAGAAGGGCCTGGACCACTCCCTGCCCGGCGGCGAGAACACGGTCAAGGTGCTCACCGCCCACAAGTCCAAGGGCCTGGAGTGGGACGTGGTGGTGGTCCCGGACCTGTGCGCGGGGGCCTTCCCGAAGGAGAAGCCGCCGGAGGCCTGGACCTCGTACGCGAAGGTGCTCCCGTACGCGCTCCGCGGCGACGCCCCCACCCTGCCCGTGGATCCGGCCTGGACCTCGGCCGGGCTGAAGTCCTTCAAGGCCGCGCTCAAGCAGCACAAGTCGGTGGAGGAGCTCCGCCTCGGCTACGTGACCTTCACCCGGCCGCGTTCCCTGCTGCTGGCCTCGGGCCACTGGTGGGGGCCGAGCCAGAAGAAGCGCCGCGGCCCGTCGCAGTTCCTGCAGGAGCTGTACGAGCACTGCGCGGCCGGTTTCGGCGAGATCGAGGCCTGGGCGGACGAGCCCGACCCCACCGCCGAGAACCCGGCGCTGTCCGGCGAATCCACCCCGGACCACTCCTGGCCCCTCCCGCTCGACCCGTACTCCCTCACCCTGCGCCGCGCGGCGGCCGCCCTGGTCGAGTCCTACCTCGCGGCCCCGCCGCCGCAGGAGGACGACTCCTACCTGTGGCCCCCGGACTGCGAGGAGCCGTGGCCGGACGAGGACCCCTGGGAGCCGGACCCCGCCGACGGCCCCCGGCCCCAGGAGGCCCCGGCCGCCACACGGCCCGCGCAGCCCACGGCCCCGGCCGACGGCACCCGGCCCTCGGGCCGCGCCGACGGCCCCGGTACCGCTCCGGCCGCCACGAGGCCCGCAACCGCAGCCCGGTCCGGCGAAGCCCGGCCGCCGCAGGCCCCCGCACACCACCACCCCGCCGCGGCCGCCGCCGCGGGGCCGGACTTCGACGACCCCTGGGCGGGCGAAGCCTGGGCATCCCCGGGGACCCGGCGCCCCGCCGGGCCGGCCGAGACCGCCGGCCCGGACTCCGACGACCCCTGGTCCGGTGAAGCCCGGGCACGCCCGGGGCACGGGACGGCCGGTGTCTCCGGGACGGGCTTCGACGACCCCTGGGCGGCCGAGGCCCTGCCCGGGGGCGACGAGACCACGCCCGCCCCCCACGGGCCCCGGGGCAGCGCCCCGGTCTCGGGAAGGGCCGGGGCGGGGGACGAACCCACCCCGGCCACCCCCGCCGCGGGGGCCGGCGTACCCGCCGGGGAGCAGCCCCTCCCCGAGGGCGACGACCTGTGGGCCGTGGAGGCCACCACCGGCTCCGGCGCGGCTGCGCCGACCCCGCGCCCGGGGGCGGGCGTACCCGCCGGGGGGACCTCCTGGGCCGACGAGGCCTGGGCCGCCGACCCGGCGGCGCCCGGCCGGACCCCGCGGCACGCCCCCGCCGGAGGCGACCTCGTTCCGGAAGAAGCGCGGGCCGTCGCCTCCTGGGACCGCGATCTCGACGCCCTCGAGGGTGAGCTCCGCCGTGCCCGCGCGGCCGTCCGGGACGTCGAGCTGCCCTCCGCCCTGTCCGCCAGCCAGCTGCTCCGGCTCGCCGCCGACGAGCAGGGCTTCGTGCGCGACCTCGCCCGCCCCATGCCGCGGCCCCCGCAGCCCGCCGCCCGCCAGGGCACCCGGTTCCACGCCTGGGTCGAGTCCCGCTTCGACGAGCTGCCGCTGCCGTTCCTCGACGTCCTGGACCCCGTCACCGACCTGCCCGGCGCCGCCTCCGACCAGGAGATCGCCGACGAGGCCGACCTCGACTCCCTCAAGGCCGCCTTCGAGCGCAGCCCGTACGCGGACCGGCCTCCCCACCGCATGGAGGCCCCGGTCCAGCTCACCCTCGCCGGCCGGGTCGTCCGCGGCCGGATCGACGCCGTCTACAGGAACCCGGACGGCTCGTACGAGATCGTCGACTGGAAGACCGGCCGGACCACCGAGGCCGACCCGCTCCAGCTCGCCGTCTACCGCGTGGCCTGGGCGGAGGCCACGAACACCCCGCTCGACCGGGTCACCGCCGCCTTCCTGCACGTGCGCAGCGGCCGCGTGATCCGCCCCCGCAACCTCCCCGACCGCGCCCGCCTTGAGCGGATCCTCCAAGGCGAATCGGACCCGGACGGTGACCATCAGGCGGACAGCTAGGCTCGGGGCATGAGCGACACCCCGCCGGACAACGTCGTCCGTACGTACATCGACACGCACCGCGCCGCCTTCCTCGACGACCTCGCCGAGTGGCTCCGCATTCCCTCCGTGTCGGCCCAGCCCGAGCACGCGGGCGACGTACGCCGCAGCGCCGAATGGCTCGCGGCCAAGCTCAAGGAGACCGGCTTCCCGGTCGCCGAGGTCTGGGAGACCCCCGGCGCGCCCGCCGTCTTCGCGCACTGGCCGAGCGAGGACCCGGACGCCCCCACGGTCCTCGTGTACGGGCACCACGACGTGCAGCCCGCCGCGCTCGCCGACGGGTGGCACACCGACCCGTTCGAGCCGGTCGTCCAGGACGGCCGGATGTACGCGCGGGGCGCCGCCGACGACAAGGGGCAGGTGTTCTTCCACACCCTCGGTGTCCGGGCCCACCTGGCCGCCACCGGAGCCGCCGCTCCCGCCGTGCACCTCAAGCTCCTCATCGAGGGCGAGGAGGAGTCCGGCTCCCCGAACTTCCGCGCCCTCGTCGAGGCCCGCGCCGCCGAGCTCGCCGCCGACGTCGTGATCGTCTCCGACACCGGCATGTGGTCCGAGACCACCCCCACCGTCTGCACCGGCATGCGCGGCGTCGCCGACTGCGAGATCGACTTCCACGGCCCGGACCAGGACATCCACTCCGGTGCCTTCGGCGGGGCCGTGCCCAATCCGGCCACCGCCGCCGCACGCCTGGTCGCGGCCCTGCACGACGCCGACGGCCGGGTCATGATCCCGGGCTTCTACGACAACGTCGCCGAGCTCACCGACGCGGAGCGCGCGCTCATCGCCGAGCTGCCCTTCGACGAGTCCGAGTGGCTGCGCACGGCCAGGTCCCACGCGGCCGCGGGCGAGGCCGGGTACTCCACCCTGGAGCGCGTCTGGGCCCGGCCCACGGCCGAGGTCAACGGCATCGGCGGCGGCTACCAGGGCCCCGGCGGCAAGACCATCGTGCCCGCCTCCGCCCACCTGAAGCTGTCCTTCCGCCTGGTGTCCGGGCAGGACCCCTACGAGGTCGAGGCCGCCGTCAGGGACTGGGTCGCGGCCGGGATCCCCGACGGGATCCGGCACTCCATCACCTTCGGCGCACCGACCCGCCCGTGCCTGACCCCGCTGGACCACCCGGCCCTGCAGTCCGTCGTACGGGCCATGGGCCGCGCCTTCGGCCAGAAGATCCGCTTCACACGGGAGGGCGGCTCCGGCCCCGCCGCGGACCTGCAGGACGTCCTGGACGCGCCCGTCCTCTTCCTCGGCATTTCGGTACCGTCCGACGGCTGGCACGCGCCGAACGAGAAGGTCGAGCTGGACCTGCTGCTCAAGGGCGTCGAGGCGACCGCCTACCTCTGGGGAGACCTGGCCGCCGCCCCCCGCACCACCGCCTGACCCGCCGCACACACCTGTCGTACCGAGCCTGCCTGTCCCACCACCGGGGGAGTTGGAAGTACCTGTGAGCACCCATACCGAGCGCCCTCTCACCGAGCGGCCTCTTTCGCTCGCCGCGCCCAGCGGGATCGACCGCGCCGCGCACCACCGTCTCGACGAGGCGTGGCTCGCCGCGGCCTGGAGCCACCCGACGACCCGCGTCTTCGTCGTCTCCGGGGGCCAGGTCCTGATCGACGACACCCCGGACGGCGGCACCGGCATCGTGATGACCCCGGCCTTCGAGGCCCCGGTCACCGAGACCCACCGCTACTTCCTGGGCACCGACGAGGACGGCGTACGGTACTTCGCGCTGCAGAAGGACTCCCTGCCCGGCCGCATCGACCAGTCGGCCCGCCCGGCCGGCCTGCGCGAGGCCGGACTGCTGCTGAACGACCGCGACGCCGGGCTGATGGTGAACGCGGTGGCGCTGGAGAACTGGCAGCGGATGCACCGCTTCTGCTCCCGCTGCGGGGAGCGCACGGTGGTCGCGGCCGCCGGGCACATCCGCCGCTGCCCGGGCTGCGGCGCCGAGCACTACCCGCGCACCGACCCGGCCGTGATCATGCTCGTCACGGACGAGCACGACCGCGCGCTGCTGGGCCGCCAGGTGCACTGGCCGGAGGGCCGCTTCTCCACGCTCGCCGGGTTCGTGGAGCCGGGCGAGTCGATAGAGCAGTCCGTCGTCCGCGAGGTGTGGGAGGAGGCGGGCGTCCGGGTCGGGAAGGTCGAGTACGTGGCCAGCCAGCCGTGGCCCTTCCCGTACAGCCTGATGCTGGGCTTCACGGCCCGCGCCACCACCTCCGAGATCACGGTGGACGGCGAGGAGATCCAGGAGGCCCGCTGGTTCTCCCGCGAGGAGCTGCGCGCGGCGTTCGCCTCGGGCGAGGTGCTGCCGCCGTCGGGCATCTCGATCGCCGCCCGGCTGGTCGAGCTCTGGTACGGCGAGCCGCTGCCGAAGGCCGCGGCGTAACGTCCGTCACAGCAGAAGGCCCCCGCCTCGGCGGGGGCCTTCTGCTGTCGCGTCGAGGGGCCCGATCAGACGGCGAGAGCCTGCTTGACCTGGGCGAGCGAGGGGTTCGTCATGACGGACTCGTTGCCCGCGGAGGACTTCACGAGCACGGTGGGAACCGTCTGGTTGCCGCCGTTGGCCTTCTCCACGAACGCGGCGGACTCCGGGTCGAGCTCGATGTTGATCTCGTTGTACGCGATGCCTTCCCGGTCCAGCTGGGTCTTCAGCCGACGGCAGTAGCCGCACCAGGTCGTGCTGTACATCGTGACGGTGCCCGTGTCCTGCATGCTGCGCTCTCCTTCGTGAAGGCTCGGTGGTCCGAGTACTCGAACGTACGCGACTCCACGGCCATTCCCGTCCGTGCCCGTCCGCACCGCCGGTGTGACTGATATGACGTATTGGCACCGCCTGTGGACAGATTTCCCGCCCGGCCCACGCGACCTGGCAGCATGGCGGGGTGACAGCAGCAACGCACTCCTCATCGTTCCCGGGTGGCCCCGCCTCCGCCGACTCGGCCGACGCGGTGCTCCTGGGTCTCGACCCGGAGCAGCGCGAGGTCGCGACGACCCTGCGCGGGCCGGTGTGCGTGCTGGCGGGCGCCGGTACCGGCAAGACCCGCGCGATCACCCACCGGATCGCCTACGGCGTCCGGTCCGGGCAGCTCATGCCGGCCAGTGTGCTCGCCGTCACCTTCACCAACCGCGCCGCGGGCGAGATGCGCGGACGCCTGCGCACCCTGGGCGCCGGCGGGGTCCAGGCCCGCACCTTCCACTCCGCCGCCCTTCGCCAGCTCCAGTACTTCTGGCCCAGGGCGGTCGGCGGGGACGTGCCCCGGCTGCTGGAGCGCAAGATCCAGTTCGTCGCCGAGGCGGGCGCGCGCTGCCGCATCCGCCTCGACCGCAACGAGCTGCGCGACGTCACGGGCGAGATCGAGTGGGCGAAAGTCACCCAGACCGTGCCCGCGGACTACCCGGTGGCCGCCCTCAAGTCCGGCCGCGAGGCTCCGCGGGACCTGGCCGAGATCGCCCAGATCTACGGGACGTACGAGCAGCTCAAGCGCGACCGCGGCATGATCGACTTCGAGGACGTGCTGCTCCTGACCGTCGGGATCCTGCAGGACCGCCACGACATCGCCGAGCAGATCCGCTCCCAGTACCAGCACTTCGTCGTCGACGAGTACCAGGACGTCAGCCCGCTCCAGCAGCGGCTGCTGGACCTGTGGCTCGGCGAGCGCGACAGCCTCTGCGTCGTCGGCGACGCCAGCCAGACCATCTACTCCTTCACCGGCGCCACCCCGGACCACCTGCTGAACTTCCGCACGCGCTACCCACAGGCCACCGTGGTCAAGCTGGTCCGCGACTACCGCTCCACCCCGCAGGTGGTGCACCTCGCCAACGGGCTGCTGAACCAGGCCAGGGGCCGGGCCGCCGAGCACCGGCTGGAGCTGATCTCGCAGCGCGAGACCGGCCCCGACCCGGTCTACGCGGAGTACGCGGACGAGCCCGCCGAGGCCGAGGGCGTCGCCCACCGGATCCGGGACCTGATCGCCGCGGGCGTCCCGGCCGGCGAGATCGCCGTGCTCTACCGCATCAACGCCCAGTCCGAGGTCTACGAGCAGGCCCTCGCCGACGCCGGGGTCCCCTACCAGCTGCGCGGAGCCGAGCGGTTCTTCGAGCGCCAGGAGGTCCAGAAGGCGATCCTCGCGCTGCGCGGAGCCGCCCGCTCCGGCGGGAACGACCCGCTGCTCGACGACGTCGTGGAGCTGGGCTCCCAGGTCCGGGCGGTGCTCAGCTCCACGGGCTGGACCGCCGAGCCGCCCGCCGGCTCCGGCGCCGTGCGCGACCAGTGGGAATCGCTGGCCGCGCTGGTCCGGCTCGCCGAGGACTTCGCCCGCGCCCGGCCCGGGGCCACGCTGGCCGACCTCACGGTCGAGCTGGAGGAGCGCAAGGCCGCCCAGCACGCCCCGACCGTCCAGGGCGTCACCCTGGCCTCGCTGCACGCGGCGAAGGGCCTGGAGTGGGACGCCGTGTTCCTCGTCGGCCTCACCGACGGCATGATGCCGATCACCTATGCGAAGACCGACGAGCAGGTCGAGGAGGAGCGGCGGCTGCTCTACGTCGGCGTCACCCGGGCGCGGCTGCACCTGACCCTCTCCTGGGCGCTCTCCCGCGCCCCCGGCGGCCGGGCCTCCAGGCGTCCCAGCCGCTTCCTGAACGGCCTGCGGCCGGGCTCCGCGGCCCCGGGCGCGGGCCCGGGCTCCAAGGCCGAGCGAGGGGCGCGGGGGCGCGGGCGCCGCGGTCCGGCGCTGTGCCGGGTCTGCGGCAAGACCCTGACCGAGGCCGGCGAGCTGAAGCTGATGCGCTGTGAGGACTGCCCGTCCGACATGGACGAAGGTCTCTACGAGCGGCTGCGGGAGTGGCGAGCGGTCCAGGCGAAGGAGCAAGGTCTGCCCGCCTACTGCGTCTTCACGGACAAGACGCTGATGGCGATCGCGGAGTCCGCGCCCTCCGAGGAGGGGGAGCTCTCGATGATCTCCGGAGTGGGTGGCCGTAAGCTTGATCGGTACGGGGCCGAGGTCCTGGCCATCTGCGCAGGTCAGGAGGTCGAGGCCGGGCATCCTGACGACGCGTAGAAACTCGTCGGAAAAATAGTTTGCACATGCCCAGCGAAGACCCATAGGTTCTTAGCAACGGAAACGGTGGCTTCTCCGAAGCCCTGGATCCGTGCTGTACTTATCCGAATACGCATGGGACAGGCCTCCGGGCCGAGTCCCCGAGACGCCGAGAGGAGGCGAGACCAGTGACCAGCTTCATGACCTTCACCAAAATGACCGATCGCTCGGTTGATGCCTCCTGCCTGCTCGGTTCCGTCTCCCTCCTGGGTACCGGTGTGTCCGCGATTTCCGCCGACCGCCCCGCCCTGCTGGCGACCCTTCCGGTCAGTGAGCGCAACGAGCGACCGACCCAGGCACCGGTGGCAGTACTGGCAGCAGAAGCGCAGACGCATGGCGCCTATGGATTCGCTGCCGCAGCCGGTGCCGGATCCCAGAAGAAGCAGACGAAGCAGCAGCACCACCTGATGTGGGCCTTCCGTGGGCTCGAACCCTGGAGTGATCCAGCCTGATCGCATGATCAGGCCGGCGCCTTCAGGGCCGCGGAACCCCACCCGGGATCCGCGGCCCTTCTGTTTGTCCCCGAACCGGGGATGACGGAGCGAAGGGGCCTCGGGACTGGCAGAACCAGGTACCAGCCGAACCCGGCCGACCGGCCGGAACGACTAGCCGAACAAGACGAGGAAGAAACCACCGTGCAACTCGAAGCGCACGCCCCGTCCGTACCGCAGACCCAACTGATCTCCCCGCCCGCAGTCCCGGAGGACCACACCTTGACCCCGCTCACCGCGCTGACCGCGCTCGACGACGCCATCGAGAACCTCGGCGTGCCCGTCCCCTGCCGCACCTTCGACCCCGAGGTCTTCTTCGCCGAGTCCCCGGCCGACGTCGAGTACGCCAAGTCGCTCTGCCGCACCTGCCCGCTGGTCGAGGCCTGCCTCGCCGGGGCGACCGAGCGCCGCGAGCCCTGGGGTGTCTGGGGTGGCGAGCTCTTCGTCCAGGGTGTCGTCGTCGCCCGCAAGCGTCCCCGTGGCCGTCCGCGCAAGAACCCGGTTGTCGCGGCATGACCGCCATCGGAACCATCGACCGCCCCCTGACGCACGACCCCCTGAAGCAGGCCCTCATGACCGCCCACATCACGAGCGAGCAGCCCCACGGCGCCGCCCACGCAGACTTCATCACCACCGGCGCGATCACCTCGCGTCAGAACAGGACCCGCGAAATGCAACTCATCCCAGAAGCCCTGGCTCGCGCCCATATGGACGACCGCATGCGTGAGGCGGACGCCGAGCGTCACGCCGTGCGCCTGGTCGCCGCCCGCCGCATGCAGCGGCGAGCCGAGCGCGTCTCCATGCGCGCCCGGCGCGCGCTGGCCATGGCCGTCATGCACTGAGAACTGAAAGCAGCATCACCCGGGGGACCGGTCCGCACGGACCGGTCCCCCGGTGCGTTGCGCGGCGGTCCACCCCGGACGGGGATATCGTCTGGAGGTGGACCAGCCGACTCCCCACCCCGGCCCGTCGGTACCCGGGACCCAGCCCGTCGTCTGCGCGGGCTGTGGCACCAGGGCCCCGGGCGAGATCCCGCCCACCTGGACCTGCTCGGTGGAGAACGGGACCAGACAGTACTTCTGCGTCGACTGCGCGCGCGCCAACCTCCGGGCCATCGAGGGCAGACTCGACTCCTCCTGGTGGTGACGCACTGCGGCGTCACCCGGCGGAGGTGAACCCCGGTAGCCAGGTGTCCAGTTCGTCCCGCAGCCGCACCGTCGCGCCCAGCTGGCACAGCACCCCGATGGTGCTCAGCGTCACGCGGTGGATCAGCAGGTACGAGGGCGGCAGATTGATCTGCCGGCCCAACTGGTGCGCGGGGGAGCGGGGATCGGCGATCCGCGCCGCCTGGCCGCGCAGCCACGGCCGGGTGAAGGTGAACTCCTCGGCCTCGGCGGGCTCGATGATCGGCTTCAGATAGTCCAGCACCGCATCGGGGTCGAGCTCGATGGACTCCTTCACGAACCCCTCGGCGCACAGGTGGCCGTAGACCCCCTCGGCGTCCCCGTCGAGCGTCATCCGCAGCGACCTGCCGATGGGCTTCGGCCAGCCCCCGGGCAGCCGGTCGACCGTGCCGAAGTCCAGGACGCCCAGCCGCATCCGGCCGTCCGCCCCCGGTATCAGCCGGAAGTTGCCCGGGTGCGGGTCCGCGTGCAGCAGACCCGTGCGCGCGGGACCGGAGAACAGGAACCGGGCCAGCAGCTGTCCGGCGCGGTCCCGCTCCTCCTGGGTGCCGTCGGCTATCACCTCCGACAGCGGGGTCCCTTCCATCCACTCGGTCACCAGCACCTGGTCGCCCTGGTGGACGACATCCGGCACCACCACGTCCGGGTCGTCCACGAAGGCGTCCGCATGCGTCCGCTGGGCCTCGGCCTCCAGCTCGTAGTCGAGCTCCTCGGCGACCCGGTCGCGCAACTCCTTGATCAGCGGCTTGATCTCCATACCGGGGATCAGCGGACCGAGCAGTCCCGCGAACCGGCCCAGCTGCTTCAGGTCCGACAGCAGCGCCTCACCGGCCCCCGGGTACTGCACCTTGACGGCCACCTGCCGGCCGTCGTGCCACACCGCCCGGTGCACCTGCCCGATCGAGGCCGCCGCGGCCGGCTTGTCCTCGAACTCCTCGAACAGGTCCCGCCAGTCGGCGCCGAGACGGTCCGTCAGCACCTGGTGCACCGTCGCCGCGGGCAGCGGCGGGGCCGCCTCCTGAAGCTTGGTCAGCGCGGCCCGGTAGGGCCCCGCGACCTCCTCGGGCAGTGCCGACTCGAAGACCGACAGGGCCTGCCCGAATTTCATGGCGCCGCCCTTCAGCTCCCCGAGCGTGCGGAACAACTGCTCGGCGGTGCGCTGCTGGAGCTCGCGCGCCACGATCTCCGCGGACTTGCCCCCGATCCGCTTGCCCAGCCCCCACGTGGCCCGACCGGCGATGCCGAGCGGCAACGCGGCCAGCTTGACGGTACGGGTGACCGCCTTCCGGGGAAGATCAGACATACGCCCCTCCAGGTCCCAGACAGCTGCGCCGCGAGCGGCATTTACAGGACGGGCTCCGCCGACCCGACAGCCTCAACGCATCCTGTCATGGCCCTCCCGGCCGGTGTCCTCCCCTCCTGCTCCATCGGCCCTCCCGCCCCGCAGGGGCACTCGGGATGGGCTCGAACCGGGGTGGATTCCCAGTGGAGGGAGGGCAGAGCCGCCTCCCAGCGGGAGGCCGTGGAAGCGGGCAGCTTGCCGTCGAGGAAGGACAGGGCGTGGGCCGCGGCCAGCCCGGCCACCGCCGTGGACAGGCCCAGGTCGCATGCCGCGCCCGCGCGGCGGCGGTGGGCCGAGCGCCACTGCACCAGCATCCTCGGCCAGGCCGCGTCCCGGTCCACGCGGTCGCGCTCCATGCACCCCGCGCACGCCGTCGCACCCGGCAGCACCAGAGGCCCCACCAGCCCCGTCCCCTCCAACACCCCCGCATACAGGTGCGGGATGCCCGCGGCGACCCAGTCGGCCGCGGTGTCCGGATCGGGGGCCCAGGCGTGCAGCCCGTCCCGGGGCGCGACCACCACCAGGGCCAGCCCCGGCTCCTCGCCCTCGTCCTCCCCGGCCCGCGGGGTGCGGCCCGGGGCCGCCCCGCGCACCAGTCTGCGCGCGGACTCGGCCCGCAGCCGGCCCACGCCGGCGGTGTCCAGCCCACCCGGCGCCACGTCCGCCGCCTCCACCCGGCCCCCGTCGAGCACTTCGACCCGGCCCACGCCGGCTCCCGCCAGGACCGCGGCGATCACGGCGCCCACCCGGCCGCTCCCGCGCACCCGCACCCGTATCGCCCGGCGCGCGGCCATCCCCCGCAAGTCCCCGCCGGGCTCCCGGTGGACCAGGGACAGCGAACCCAGGTCGGGCCCCAGCCGCTCCAGGGTCCCCGGATGCGCCCGCAGGGCCTGGGCCCGCGGTCCGCCCGCCGTGGCGTCGTCGAGCAGACCCGCTCCCGCCAGCGTCCTGACCACCTCGTCGGCCCGGCCGTCCGGCAGCCCCATCGCCGAGGACTCGGCCCGGAGCATGTCCATCCCCCGGGTCCCGTCGATCCGGTCGATCAGCGCACCCGTCGCCGTGTCCACGGGGCCGAGCACCACCGCATGGGCCGGTGTCACCCCGAACTGAACCGTTTCGAGATCCCGCCAGGCCCGCGCCAACGCCGGTTTCACCTTCGGATACATGTCCGATCCCCCCTCGATTTCCCGTGCGCACGCGCACCGCCCGTTTCCCGCTCTTCCGCAACACTGCCCGTCCGCCGGAATCCGTGCAGAAATTTGTCCACAGGTGGGAGGTATTAGGCATATGAGAGGAAGAGATGTGAAGGAGGGTGAAGGGAAATGGAGTTCCGGAAATCGGCTGCGAATCCCTCGTGTTCGAACCCCGGACGGGCGGGACTTCCGCGACCGCCAACGGGTACCGTCGTGGCGTGTCCGCCGACCCACCGCAGCGCGCCGTCGAAGTCCGCCGGAGCGCGCGCCGCCGCAGGACCGTATCCGCCTACCGCGAGGGTGACCGTACGGTCGTGCTCATCCCTGCCCGGATGTCCGAGGCCGAGGAGCAGCGCTGGGTGGGCGTCATGCTCGACAAGCTGGCCGCCCAGGAGAGCAGACGCACCTTCGGGGACGCGGAGCTCACCGAGCGCGCCGGACAGCTGTCCGAGCAGTACTTCGACGGCCGCGCCCGCCCCCGCACGGTCCGCTGGGTCACCAACCAGAACACCCGCTGGGGCTCCTGCACCCCCGCCGAGGGCAGCATCCGGCTCTCGCACCGCCTGCAGGGCATGCCCGAGTACGTCGTCGACTACGTGCTCCTGCACGAGCTGGCCCACCTCCTCGTACCCGGCCACGGACCCCGCTTCTGGGCCCTGCTGGAGGCGTACCCGCGCACCGAGCGGGCCCGCGGCTACCTGGAGGGCGTGGTCGCGGCCGAGCGGCTGCCCAAGGTCCCCGCCGCCCGCGAGGAATGAGCCCGGGGGCCGGCCGCCCGCCCGTCACGTCACGCAGAGTGTTTTGTACCGGGTCGGTACCGGCTTGGCCGGATGTCGGCAGTTGCCGTTAGCCTGAGCGGCACGCATTCACAGTCGGGATGGGGGACGGTCGTACGTATGGCCAGGGAATTCCAACGCGGCCACAAGGCCAAGATCAGTGATCTCACGGCGGGCACCGATCTGTACGTGGGCGTCCAGATCTCCGGGTCAGGACTCGCCTTCGACATCAGCTGTTTCGGCCTCGACGCCAATGAGCAGCTGTCGGACGACCGTTACTTCGTCTTCTTCAATCAGCCGAAGTCGCCGGAAGAGTCCATTCAGCAACTCGGTGCCCAGTCGGGCGACACCGAATCCTTCCGGGTGACGCTGGACCGCATTCCGGCATCCATCCACAAACTGTCCTTCACCGCCACCATCGACGGTGCCGGACAGATGTCGCAGATCGGCCCGGGCTACATCCGGATCGTCGCCGGCGGCGAAGAGGTCGTCCGGTACGCCTTCACCGGGTCGGAGTTCACCACCGAGCGGGCCGTGATGCTCGGCGACTTCTACCTGAAGGACGTGTGGCGCTTCGCCGCCGTCGGGCAGGGCTTCGACGGCGGGCTCGACGCGCTGCTGCGGAACTTCGGCGGCGAGGTCGCCGAGGACGCGCAGCCGGAGCAGCAGGCCCCGGCCGCCGCCTCGCCCGGATTCGCCCCGCCGCCGCAGGCGGCCGCCCCGGCCCCGTCCTTCGGCGCCCCGGCCCAGCAGGCTCCGCAGGCCCCGGCCCCCGCGCCGTCCTTCGGCGCGCCCGCGCCCGCTCCCGGCGCCCCCGCCCAGCCGCAGTACCAGCAGCCCGCGGCCCCGGCCCCGGTGCACGCCGCGCCCACCATGGCCGCGCCGATCGCCCCGCCGGCCCCCGCGCCCTACGGCCAGCCGCCGCAGCAGCCCTCGTACGGTCAGGTGCCGCCGCCCGCGCCGGCCCCCGCGCCCTACGGGCAGCCGCCGCAGCAGCCCTCCTACGGCCAGGTCCCCGGCCAGCAGCCGCCCCCGTACGGGCAGCAGCAGCCCGCCTTCGGCCAGCAGCCGCCGCAGTACGCGCAGCAGCCGCAGCAGGCAGCCGCCGGAGCGGGCCTCGCCGCCGCGCTCCAGCCGTACAAGGAAGCCCCCACCGGCACCCGCTGGACCCCGCAGAACCAGCAGCTCATGCGGGTCGACCTCGCGATGGGCGGCCAGGCCGTCCTCGCCCGCCAGGGCAGCATGGTCCTGTACCAGGGCAAGGTCGACTTCAGCTACAAGGGCGCGGGCTTCGCCGGCCGCATCGTCGGCAACGCCACCGGCCAGGAGATGCAGCTCATGCGCTGCACCGGCCGCGGCCAGGTCTTCCTCGCGGAGAACGGCGCCCACCTGCACGCCATCGAGCTCCAGGGCGACGGGATCTGCGTCTCCGCCGAGGCCGTCCTCGCCTTCGACGAGTCGCTCCAGCACGAGGTCCGCCGCATCGAGGGCCACGGCATCCCCGGCGGCGCCCTGTTCACCATGCAGTTCCAGGGCACCGGCACGGTGATCGTCAAGACGCACGGCGTCCCGGTGGTCCTGCCCGTCACCCCGACCACCTTCGCGGACAGCAACGCCATCGTCGCGTGGTCCTCCGCCTCGCAGGTGATCATCTCCAGCCAGGTCCGGCTGCGGCGCAACGCCTACCCCGGCCACAGCGGGGAGACCGTGAACCTCCAGTTCCGCGGCGCTCCCGGCAACTTCATCGTCGTCCAGCCGTACGAGGTCTGAGGGAGCCCGACATGAACGCAATGAACCAGCAACTCGCGGGCTACGCCCCGACCCCCGTCACGGCCCGCATGGAGAACCACGGCCGGGCCATGCTCAAGGTCGCCATGCAGAGCGGCCAGGACCTCTTCGCCCGCACCGGCTCGATGGTCGCCTACGAGGGCTTCGTCCAGTACGAGCCCAACCCGCCGGCCGTCCGTCAGATGGCCTCGCAGTGGGTCACCGGCGAAGGCGCCCCCCTGATGAAGTGCACCGGCGACGGCCTGCTCTACCTCGCCGACTACGGCGCCGACGTCGTCGTCATCAACCTCAACAACGACTCGCTCTCGGTCAACGGCACCAACCTGCTCGCCTTCGACGCCCACCTCCAGTGGGGCGTCGAGCGGGTCAAGGGGCTGGCCAAGTTCGCCGGTCAGGGCCTGTTCAACGTCCAGATCGCGGGCACCGGGTGGGTCGCCCTGACCTCCCGCGGCACCCCGATCGTGGTCGACTGCGGCCGCGGCGAGGACGAGACGTACGTCGACCCCGACGCGCTCGTCGCCTGGTCGCCGAATCTCAAGGTCAAGGGCAAGCGCAGCTTCAAGGCCTCGTCGATGATCGGCCGGGGCAGCGGGGAGGCCTACCAGATGGCCTTCTCCGGCCAGGGCATCGTCGTCGTACAGCCCAGCGAGGACAGCACCGACCGGCTCCGGGTCCGGGGCTGAGGGGGAGCGGACACATCATGCAGAGCGCACTTTTCGCCCACGCCGAGGCGCAGTCCCAGGACCGGTACGCCATCCAGAACCCGCAGCTGCTGCGGGTCTCGCTGACCGGCTCCGACGACGTACTCGCCCGCAAGGGCGCGATGGTCGCCTACCAGGGGCTCATCGACTTCGACGGCGAGTACCAGACCACCAGCCAGCGCAATGCCCGCCGCCGCACCGGCGAGGGCCTGGACCTCATGCGCTGCTCCGGGCAGGGCACGGTCTACCTGGCCAACCTCGCCCAGTACGTGCACGTCGTGGACGTGGACCAGGACGGCCTCACGGTCGACAGCAGCTACGTGCTGGCCCTGGACTCCACCCTGCACACCGAGGTCATCGCGGTGGACAGCCAGTACGGCATCTCCGGCTCGGGCAAGTACCAGCTCAACATCTCCGGCCGCGGCAAGGTCGCCCTGATGACCTCCGGGCAGCCGCTGATGATGCACGTCACGCCCGACAAGTACGTCAACGTCGACGCGGACGCGATCGTCGCCTGGTCCACCTCGCTGCGGGTGCAGATGCAGGCCCAGACGCACTCCAGCGGGGTGTGGCGGCGGCGCGGCAACACCGGCGAGGGCTGGGAGCTGAGCTTCCTCGGCACCGGCTTCGCGCTGGTGCAGCCCAGTGAGGTGCTGCCGCCGCAGAACGCCCAGCTCGGTCAGGGCGTCGCCGCGCAGTTCGGCATGGGCCAGCACGGCTCGCACGCGCAGAACCAGAACAACGCCTGGAACTGACGGTTCCGAGCACGGCGAAGGGGCGGCCCCGCACGGGACCGCCCCTTCGCCGCGTCCGCGTCGGCGCGCTCAGCCGCCGAGCCGTGCCAGCGTCGCCTCCAGCAGCCGCACGACGGACGTGTCGGCCACCGCCGCCACCTCCTCGTACGGGAACCAGCGCAGGTCCAGGGACTCCTCGCTGATCTCCGCCACCGCGCCGGCCGGAGCCAGCGCCGCGTACTGCACGTCCAGGTGCCAGTGGCAGGGAGCCGGGATCGGGTGCCGGTCCAGGCGCACCGGTCCGCCCTCCAGCAGGGTCAGCCCCGACACGATGCCCGACTCCTCGCGGCCCTCGCGCAGCGCCACGTCGGCGAGGGTCCGGTCACCGGGCTCGCAGTGGCCGCCCATCTGGAGCCACATGCCGAGCTTCTTGTGCAGCGTCAGCAGCACGCGCCCCCGCACCGGGTCGATCACCAGTGCGCTGCCCGTGATGTGCCCGGCCCCGCACGGCTTGTAGACCCCGTCCGGGTGGGCCGCCAGGTGCTCCAGGTAGAGATCGCGCAGCTCCGGCTGGTCCTCGTACGCCTTCAGGACGAGGACCGCGTCTTCGTGCAGGCTCACTTCTTCTCGTCGCCGTCCTGCTCGCGCTTCTCGGCGGCCTCGCCGAGCATCTTGTCGATCTCGGAGAAGTCCAGCTGCTCGCGGTGCACGAAGCCGTCCGGGTCGTCCAGGTCGGAGGCCGTCGGCAGCATGTCCGGGTGCTCCCACAGGCCGTCGCGGCCGTCCACCCCGCGGGCGTCGGTGAGCGAGGCCCACAGCCGCGAGGCGTCCCGCAGCCGGCGCGGGCGCAGCTCCAGGCCGATGAGCGTCGCGAAGGTCTGCTCGGCCGGCCCGCCCGAGGCGCGCCGCCGCCGCATGGTCTCGCGCATCGCGTCCGCCGAGGTCAGCCGGGGCTTGGCGGCCTCGTGCACCACCGCGTCGACCCATCCCTCGACCAGCGCGAGCGCCGTCTCCAGGCGGGCCAGGGCGGCCTTCTGCTCGGGGGTGTCCTGCGGCTGGAACATGCCGCCCTGGAGCGCTTCCTGCAACTGCTCCGGGTTGGACGGGTCCAGCTGGCCGACCACGTCCTCCAGCTTCGAGGTGTCGACCTTGATGCCGCGGGCGTAGCCCTCGACCGCGCCGAACAGGTGCGAGCGCAGCCACGGCACGTGGGCGAAGAGCCGGGCGTGCGCCGCCTCGCGCAGGGCCAGGTAGAGCCGCACCTCGTCCGAGGGCACGCCCAGGTCCTTGCCGAAGCTCTCGATGTTCAGCGGCAGCAGTGCGGCCTTCCCGGCCGGGCCCAGCGGCAGGCCGATGTCCGTCGAGCCGACGACCTCGCCCGCGAGGGTGCCGACGGCCTGGCCGATCTGCTGGCCGAACATGGCGCCGCCCATGGAGCGCATCATGCCGAGCAGCGGGCCCGCCATGGCCTGCATCTCCTCGGGCAGGACGCTGCCCATGGCCGCACCGACCCGCTCCGCGACCGGGTCCACGAGCTCCTTCCACACCGGGAGGGTCGCCTCGATCCACTCGGCGCGGCTCCAGGCCACGGCCGTGGTGGCGCCCGAGGGCAGCGAGGTCACACCGTCCAGCCAGTGGTCGGCGAGGCGCACGGCCTCCTCGACGGCGGACTTCTCGGCGATGCCGACGCTCGCGTCCTTCACGCCGTCCGCGGTGCCCTGCGCGACGGTCTGCCGCGCGATGTCCTTGGCCATGTCCCAGTTCACGGGACCGCCCTCGTAGCTCAGCATCTGGCCGAGCTGCTGGAAGGCGGCACCGAGGTCGTTCGGGTTCATGGAACCGAACATCGCGGCGAACGGGTTGTCCGCTCCGGGGGCGCCCGCGCCGCCCGGCAGGCCCATGCCGGGGAACCCGAAGGGATTCGCCGGGCCGCCCTGACCGCCCTGGTTGCCCTTCTTCTGGCCTTCGTCGCCGTTCTCCGGCTCCTCCGGCGGAAGGCCGAATCCGAATGGGGTGTCGCTCACGGGTTTCCTCGGCTCGTAGGGCCGCCGGCGGGTGCCGACGGGCAATGGTCCGACAACACCACCCAGCGTAGACACCGCACCCGCATCCGGGCTCGGTGCTCCGCCGACTCCTGGGCTGCGGCAGGATGGACATCACCTGGTGGGCACGCGTCACGGCGCGTCCCTACTGAAGACAACCGCTGGAGACGCCCGGTGAGTTCCCCAGATCCGCAGTTTCGCGCGATGCCCGACGACGAGAACAGCTCAGAGCACGGTGACGGCGCCCCCGGCGTTCGCCAGCCGCGAAACCCGGCGGCCGACCGCCGGCGCAGCCCCGTGATCGCCGTGACCGGCGCCGCCTCGGGCGTCGGCGCCGCGCTGGTGAGCCGCCTGGCCGCCTCCGACGAGGTCAAGCAGGTCGTCGCCATCGACGAGCGGCGGGGGGACTGCGCCGCCGCGCAGTGGTACATCCTCGACGTACGGGACCCCGCGATCGCCGAGAAGCTGCGCGGCGCGGACGTCGTGGTCCACCTCGCGCTGGACCTCGACCTGGAGACGGACCCGGCGGCCCGTACGGCGTACAACGTGCGCGGTACCCAGACCGTCCTGACGGCCGCCGCGGCGGCCGGCGTGCACCGGGTCGTGCTCTGCACCTCGGCGATGGTCTACGGGGCCCTGCCGGACAACGACATCCCCCTGTCCGAGGACTCCGAGCTGCGGGCCACCGCCGAGGCGACCGGTGTCGGCGACCTGCTGGAGATCGAGCGCCTCGGCCGCCGGGCCCCCCGCGCGCACCCCGGACTGAACGTCACCGTGATCCGCCCGGCCGTTCTCGTCGGCGGCACGGACACCGCCCTGACCCGGTACTTCGAGTCCCCGCGGCTGCTCGTGGTGGCGGGATCCCGCCCCACCTGGCAGTTCTGCCACGTGGACGACCTGGTCAGCGCCCTGGAGTACGCGGCCCTGGAGAAGGTCGAGGGCGAGCTGGCCGTGGGCTGCGAGGGATGGCTGGAGCAGGAGGAGGTCGAGGAGCTGAGCGGCATCCGCCGCATGGAGCTCCCCTCCGCGGTCGCCCTGGGCGCCGCGGCCCGGCTGCACCGGATCGGCCTGACCCCGTCCCCGGCCGGGGACCTCGCCTACACGATGCACCCCTGGGTGGTCAGCGTCAGCGGGCTGCACGCGGCGGGCTGGCGGCCGCGCTGGACCAACGAGGAGGTGCTCGCCGAGCTCCTCCAGGAGGTCTCGGGCCGCCACACGGTCGCCGGCCGCCGGCTGGGCCGCCGGGACGCCGCCACCGCGGCCGGGGCGGCGGGCGCGACGGTGGCCCTCCTGGGCGCGGCCGCCGCGGTCCGCCTGGCGCGCAAGCGGCGCGGGATCTGACCGGACCCGCGGCGCCGCACGTGCCGTCCGCCGGGCGGACCGCGGGCATCCGCGGGCCCCGTCCTGTAGGAGGCTCCCAAGACCGCGGGCCCGCCCCGGGCGAATCTGCTATTTCGCCGGGTCAGCGGCTAGGGCACGATGAAGGCATGGCACCGCACTTCGACCACCCCGGTGAGCAGGCCGCTTCGGACCCGATCCGGCTGCTCCAGATCCGCGAGACCGCCCTCTCGATCGACGAGGTCTTCCAGGCCGTCGGCGACGACGCCTCGGGCGGCACGACGCTCTTCGTCGGCACGGTGCGCAACCACGACAGCGGCGCGGACGTCGACTCGCTCGGCTACTCCTGCCACCCGACCGCCGAGGCCGAGATGCGCCGCGTGGCCGAGCGCGTCGTGGCCAAGTTCCCGGTCCGCGCCCTGGCGGCCGTGCACCGCGTCGGTGACCTGGCCGTGGGCGACCTGGCCGTCGTCGTCGCCGTGTCCTGCCCGCACCGCGGCGAGGCCTTCGAGGCCGCCCGGATGCTGATCGACGACCTCAAGCACGAGGTCCCGATCTGGAAGCACCAGACCTTCAGCGACGGCACGGAGGAGTGGGTCGGCGCCTGCTGAACCCCCGGTCGGGGAGCGGTACCCGGAAGGCGGTAACCTCGCACCCGTTCGGCCGCGCAACACGCCCTCGATTTGCGTAACCCCCCCACGGGCACGAGCGTTGAAGCCACCAACGAAACGTACTTCGGGGTAGGGAGGCACGCCCATGGCGTCTTTGGCGTGGTTGCTGATTCCGCTCTTCGCCGCGATCGGAGCGGCGATATGGGGCAGCTGGGCGGCACGCGACCGCACACAGGGTGACATATCCGAGCTCGCGGGCTACGCACGGTTCCGTGAAGCCATGGCCGGTGCAGACCAGGCCAGGGTGAAGGCGGACGTCCATTCCTCGCACTCCCACTCCGCCTCCGACGCCGTCTGACGCTCCGCGTCCGTCCCGTTCCGGTGCGCCGCCGTCCGTGAGATTCCGCTGAGAGTTTCGCGTACGGCCCCCGTACGGACCGGCCCCGAGGGCCGCCCGCCATGGCCGTCCCGTACTGTCGGATCCATGCCACGCCGCACCGCGACGATGCTCGCCTCCACCCTGGTGCTGTTCGCGCTGCTCTGCGCAGGGTTGTTCATCAAGGTCCCGTACTCCGAGATGAGCCCCGGCCCGACCGTGAACACGCTCGGTGACTCGCACGGCGCGCCCGTCCTCAACATCTCGGGACGCAAGACGTACCCGACCAGCGGCCACCTCAACATGACGACGGTCCGCGTCACCGGCGCGGACTACGACATGAGCCTGGTGGAAGCGGTGTACGGGTGGCTGGCCGGCGACAACATCGTCGTCCCGCACGAGAACCTCTACCCGAACGGCAAGACGGACGCCGAGTCCACCCAGGAGAACGCCGAGGAGTTCAGCCAGTCGCAGCAGAGCGCCAAGGTGGCGGCCCTGAAGCAGCTCGGCATCCCGGTCACCGCCCGGGTGATCGTCTCCTCCGTCGTCAAGGCCAGCCCCGCCGAGGGCCGGCTGCACGCCGGGGACGTGATCAAGGCCGTGGACGGCACCGCCGTCACCGCGCCCGAGGACGTGGCCAAGCTCGTCACCAAGCACAAGCCGGGCGAGCCGGTGGAATTCACCATCGTGCCCGCCAAGGAGGCGGCCGAGGCGGCGAAGGCCAACAACGAGGCGCCCGGCTCCTCGAAGGTGACGATCACCGCGGGGAAGGCGGAGGGCGACGGTCACGCCATCGTCGGCATCCGGGCCGGCTCCGACCACGCCTTCCCGTTCACGATCGACATCAAGCTCGCCGACGTCGGCGGCCCGAGCGCCGGTCTGATGTTCGCCCTCGGCATCGTCGACAAGCTCACCCCGGAGGACCTGACCGGCGGGAAGTTCGTCGCGGGCACCGGCACCATCGACGACGCGGGCAAGGTCGGACCCATCGGCGGCATCCAGATGAAGACCATCGGCGCCCGCCAGGCCGGCGCCGAGTACTTCCTGACGCCCGTCGAGAACTGTGCCTCCGCGGCCTCGAACGTGCCCGACGGGCTGACCCTGGTGAAGGTCGCCACCATCGGCGACGCCACGAAGGCGCTGGAGAAGATCAGCAAGGGGGACACGGCCGGGCTGCCGCAGTGCAGCGCCAAGCCCTGACCGCTCCGCCCCCCTGACGGCCGGACCCGCGCCGGGCCGGACCTACGAGAAGGTCGCCGCCAGGGCCTCGGCCAGGCCGGGCACCAGGCCCGCACCGGTGAGGACCTCCGTCGAGGAGTCCTTCTCGCGCAGCCGTACGGCCGACTCGCGCGAGCCGTCGCGCAGCACGGCCACCGTGAGGCGGACCTCCTGCCGCTCCGGGTGACCGGCGACCCACTTCGACAGCTGCTTGTCGTTCAGGCCCTCCGGTACGGAGGCCTCCGCCGACGGCGGCAGCATCAGCCGCTCCACCGTGAGCGCACAGCCGACGACGGCGTCGGGCCAGGCGATGGTGCCCAGGAACTTGTCGAGCGGGGTCCCGGCCGGGACCTCGTCCTGCTCGATCGGGGTGAGGGAGGACTTGCCGGCGTCGTCCTGGTCGAGACCGAGCTGGCTCGCGAGCCGCGGCTCCTGCTTCTTGAGCCGGGCGGTGTCGACGAGCGCGAAGAGCCGCGCGGGCTTGTCCCAGCCGAGACCGGCCGCGTACTCGTCGATCTCGAGGCAGGCGCGGGTCAGCGGACTGGCCGCCATGGGGGTGCCGGGGGAAGGCGAAAGGTTGGACATGGGCAACATCCTGCCTCCTTTCCACCCGATACCGGGAACTGACCGAAGCCTCAGTAAGTTGCATGAGTGGGCTCTACGATCGGGGGCCCGTTCATTACCAGACTCAGCTTTCGAGGTGCGCACCTTGGCTTTCCAGATGCCGGACCGCGGCGGAGGCCCTTCCGGGCCACGGATGAGAGTCGGCCGCCCCTCCCGGCGGGCGAGAACTCTCCTCATGACCTTGGGCGTGCTGGCCGTCCTGGCCATGCTCTTCATCATGTTCGCGGGCTTCTGGACTGACTGGCTCTGGTTCCGCTCCGTGAAGTACTCGACCGTCTTCACCACCACCCTGTGGACCAAGATCGGCCTCTTCGCCGTGTTCGGTCTGCTGATGGCCGGTGCGGTCGGGCTGAACATCTGGCTGGCCCACCGGCTGCGGCCGCCGCTCAGCGCGATGTCGATGGAACAGCAGAGCCTCGACCGCTACCGGATGAGCATCGCCCCGTACAAGAAGTGGCTGCTGCTGGGGATCGCCGTCCTCGTCGGCCTGATCGCGGGCGCCTCGGCGGCCGGTCAGTGGAAGACCTGGCTCATGTACGTGAACGGGGTGACCTTCGGTACGAAGGACCCGCAGTTCCACATGGACGTGTCCTTCTACACCTTCGACCTGCCCTGGTACCGCTTCCTGCTCGGCTTCGGCTTCGCCGCGGTCGTGCTGTCGGTGATCGCCGCGGCCGTCGTGCACTACCTGTACGGCGGACTGCGCGTGACCAGCCCGGGCGCCCGCGCCACCGCCGCCGCGACCGGCCACCTGTCGGTGCTGCTCGGCCTCTTCGTCACGCTCAAGGCGGTCGCCTACTGGCTCGACCGTTACGGCCTCGCCGTGAAGTCCAGCGACTTCAAGGCCGCCGACAACTGGACGGGCCTGCGCTACGTCGACGCGAACGCCTATCTCCCGGCGAAGACGATCCTCGTCGCCATCGCTGCGATCTGCGCCGTGCTGTTCTTCGCGACGCTGTGGCGCCGCACCTGGCAGCTGCCGGTCATCGGCTTCGGCCTGATGGTGCTCTCGGCGATCCTGATCGGCGGGCTCTACCCGGCGATCGTGCAGAAGTTCCAGGTCCAGCCGAACGAGCAGGCCAAGGAATCCCCGTACGTCCAGAAGAACATCAAGGCGACGCGCGACGCCTACGGCATCGCCGCCTCCGAGGTCACGGACTACCCGGGCTCCCCGCAGACGCAGGACCGCGGCAAGCTCCGCCCGCAGGCCGACAGCACGGCCAGCATCCGGCTCCTCGACCCGAACATCGTCTCGCCGGCCTTCCAGCAGCTCCAGCAGGTCAAGGGCTACTACGCCTTCCCGTCCACGCTCGCCGTGGACCGGTACAGCGGCCAGGACACGGTCATCGGCCTGCGCGAGCTGAACATCGGCGGCATCCCGAAGAACAACTGGATCAACGACCACTTCAAGTACACGCACGGTTACGGCGTGGTCGCCGCCAAGGGCACCACGGTCGGTGACCAGGGAGCCCCCGACTTCACCCAGTCCGACCTGCCCTCCAAGGGGATGTTCGGCACGGACTTCGAGCAGCGCATCTACTACGGCGAGCAGACGAAGCAGTACTCGATCGTCGGCGGACCGCAGAAGGAGCTCGACTACTCGGACGACAAGGGCGAGAAGGAGACGAGCTACCAGGGCGACTCCGGGGTCAATCTCGACAACCCGGTCAACCGGGCCGCCTACGCGCTCACCTTCAACGAGCCGCAGATCCTGTACTCGGGCGCCATCGGCGACGGCTCGCGGATCCTCTACAACCGCACGCCCAAGCAGCGCGTCGAGGCCGTCGCCCCGTGGCTGACCATCGACGGCGCGCCCTACCCGGCGGTGATCGACGGCCGGATCAAGTGGATCGTCGACGCGTACACGACCACCAACGGCTACCCGTACGCCTCGCGCACCACGCTGGGCCAGAGCACCGCGGACTCGCTGACCAACAGCCAGCGCGCGGTGGTGGCCCAGGAGAACCAGGTCAACTACATCCGCAACTCGGTCAAGGCCACCGTCGACGCGTACGACGGCTCGGTCGACCTGTACCAGTGGGACACCAAGGACCCGGTCCTGAAGACCTGGATGAAGGCGTTCCCGGGCACGGTGAAGCCCAAGGGCGACATCGCGAAGCCGCTCATGGACCACCTGCGCTACCCGCAGGACCTCTTCAAGGTCCAGCGCGAGCTGCTCACGCGGTACCACGTCACCGACCCGCAGACCTTCCTCAGCGGCAGTGAGGCCTGGGCCGTCCCGGACGACCCGACGACCAAGGCCGGTACGGCCGTTCCGCCGTACTACCTGTCGATGAAGATGCCGGGCCAGAAGGAGAAGGACCAGGTCTTCTCGCTCACCACGACGTTCACGCCGAACGAGCGGCCCAACCTGAGTGCCTTCATGGCGGTCAACGCCGATCCGGGCACCCCGGACTACGGCAAGATCCGCATTCTGAAGATGCCGACCAGCAAGCCGCCGGACGGCCCCGGCCAGGTGCAGAGCAAGTTCCAGTCCGAGCCGAAGATCGCCGAGTCCATCCGCCTGCTGCGCGGTGGTGACTCGGAGATCGAGTACGGCAACCTGCTCGCGGTGCCGCTCGACGGCGGAATGCTCTACGTGGAGCCGGTCTACGTCCGCAGCTCCGGCCTGAAGTACCCGCTGCTGCGCAAGGTGCTCGTGACCTACGGCGGCCAGACCGCCTTCGAGGACACGCTGGAGAAGGCGCTGAACGTGGTCTTCGGGGCCGAGGCCCCCACCACGCCGGTGCCCCCGGTCCAGCCTCCGGGTGACGGCACCGTCACGCCGCCGACCATCACGGACCCGACGGTCAAGGCGGCGCTCGCCGACGCGCAGCGTGCCGTCGAGGATGCCGAGAAGGCCCGGCAGGCCGGCGACTGGGCGGCCTTCGGCAAGGCCCAGGAAGAGATCAAGGAAGCGCTGAAGCGTGCGATCGAGGCGGAGGCGAAGCTGACGGCGCCCAAGCCGGCGGGCCAGTGATCAACGGGCCGGTGATCGCTGGGTAATGGTTCCACCCCGCGTCGTGATACTGTGGTTTCACCGACGCGGGGTGGAGCAGCTCGGTAGCTCGCTGGGCTCATAACCCAGAGGTCGCAGGTTCAAATCCTGTCCCCGCTACTGAAGACGAAGGCCCGGATCCATGGGATCCGGGCCTTCGTCGTGCCCGGGGCGGACACGCGGTAGCCAGGGAGGGTGAGTTGGCGGTGGAGCGTGTTTGACTTACCCCACTGTGGGCATGTCGACAAAACGCTGTAGTGACCTCACTGGCTGCGACATACCAGGTGTACGCGGGTAGCAGGTGATGCGACGATGGGATTTATGGGGGACAGGTCAACTCTGCTGGAGACAGGGCGGTTTGTGAGGGCGGAGTCCGTGACGGGCGCAGAGGCCGAGGGGGCGGCTCCGGTCGTCGACGCGCAGACCGCGCTGACCGATGCGGACTTCTTGGACAAGCACAGCGCGGAGGACATGTTCGCCGAGACCGACGCGGCGAGCGACGCCGAGCTGGAAGCCCGGCACCGGGTGGCCGCCGACAAGGGCGACCCGGGCGCCATGAGCGTGCTCGGTGCGCTGCTGCTGCGCCGCGGCGACCTCGACGGCGCCGAGCCGTACCTGCGGGGAGCCACCGGCGAGGGGGACCGCGCCGCCGCGAACAACCTCGGTGTGCTGCTGCACCAGCGGGGCTACCCCGAGGAGGCAGCCGGCTGGTGGCGCGTCGCCGCCGTCGCCGGTTCCGCCCCCGCCGCCCACGCGCTGGGACGCTACTTCCGCGAGCGCGGGGACGAGCCCGCCGCCGAGTACTGGATGCGGCAGGCCGCGGAGTCCGGCCACGCGCTGGGTGCGTACGGACTGGCCGACCTGCTGGAGCACCGCGGGGACAAGGGCGTCGAGCGCTGGTTCCGCGCCGCCGCCGAACAGGGGCACCGCGAAGCCGCGTACCGGCTCGCGAGGCACCTGCGCAAGGGCGACCCCGCCGAGGCCGAGCAGTGGTACCGGCAGGCCGCGGCGCGCGGGCACCGGCGCGCCGCGCTGCACCTGGGCGCCCTGCTGGAGGCGCGCGGCGAGCTCAAGGAGGCCGGGCGCTGGTACCTGACCTCCGCCAAGCAGGGGGAGGCGCGGGCGGCGTGCGCGCTCGGCTTCCTGCTGCGCGACGCGGGCGACGAGGAGAGTGCGGCCGTGTGGTGGCA
The DNA here is from genome assembly GCF_053610205.1 of Streptomyces sp. NPDC054932. NCBI lineage: Bacteria > Bacillati > Actinomycetota > Actinomycetes > Kitasatosporales > Streptomycetaceae > Streptomyces > Streptomyces sp. NPDC054932. The sequence continues at coordinate 47,716 of NZ_JBSGXU010000043.1, forward strand.
CCGGGCTGCCCAGGACGGTGACGGCAACGCCGCCAACGCGCTGGGCGCGCTGCACGCCGCGCGCGGCGAGACCCAGACCGCGGAGCGTTGGTACCGGACCGCCATGGACGCGGGCGATCAAAACGGGGCGTACAACCTTGCTCTGCTGTGCGTCGCACAGGACCGGACCGCGCAGGCCGAGCAGTGGTACCGGCGCGCCGCCTACGCCGGGCACCGCGAGGCGGCCAACGCGCTGGCCATCATGCTGCTCCAGGTCGGGGACGCGGCGGGCGCCGAGCCGTGGTTCTCCAAGGCGGCCGAGGCGGGCAGCGTCGACGCCGCCTTCAACCTCGGGATCCTGTTCGCCAGCCGGGACGAGGACCGCACGGCGCTGAAGTGGTACGAGCGCGCCGCATCGGCGGGCCACACCGACGCGGCGCTGCAGGTCGGCATCGCGCTGGTGCGGGACGGGGAGGACCGCGCCGCCGAGCGGCACCTGCGCTGCGCGGCGGGCGGCGGCAGCGCGGAGGCGGCCTTCCGCCTGGCCGCGCTGCTGGAGTCGCTGGCCCCGCCGCCGGAGCCGGTGGCCCTGGGCGAGCCGGTGGGCGGCGCCCCGCGCACCGAGAGCGAGGAGTGGTACGAGCGGGCCGCCGAGCTGGGGCACCGCCGGGCCCAGGTGCGGGTCGGCATGCTGGCCGCCGCCCGCGGTGACCTGGCGGTCGCCGCGCGCTGGTACCGGGAGGCGGCCGAGGCCGGCTCCCGCAACGGGGCCTTCAACCTCGGGCTGCTGCTGGCCCGCGAGGGGAACGAGCCGGAGGCCGCCCTGTGGTGGACCCGTGCGGCGGTGGCGGGCCACGGCCGCGCCGCCCTGCGCCTCGGCCTGCTGGCGGCCCGCCACGGGGACCTCGCGGAGGGCCAGAAGTGGTGCGTCCGAGCCATGGAACTGGGCCCGGCCGAGGTCTCGGAACGCGCCGCCCGGCTCCGCGAGGCCCTGGCCGAGGAACTCTCGGCCTGAGCCCCGGCGGGGCGCCCACCCCCTGGGGGGTGGGCGAAAGTCCCGCCTGGCCCGCGACGCCCGGCACGGCGCCCGGCACGGTGCCTCGCCGCGTTGTCGAAGTGCGCGAGTACGAACAGGTACGAGCTGCGCTTGTCCGCCTTGCGATGCACCGCGCCGGACGCCGCGGGCCGCGCCCTCCGGGCGCCGGCGCTACTTTGCGGACACTCCCTAGCGGTAGAGCCAGGAGGTGGAGCGGGCGTAGGCGTGCCGGAAGGCGATCGGCAGCAGCAGGTCGTTGACCCGGCGCCGCACCGTGCCCGGGGTCTTCGCGGCGCGGTTCGTCGCCGCGGACCGGTTCATCCGGTCCACCCGCGGGCGGCGCAGCCGGGTGTACTCGGCCAGGGCCCGGTCCACGCCCGGAACCGATGCCACGCACCTGGCCAGGGCCACCGCGTCCTCGATCGCCATCGACGCGCCCTGCCCGGCCCCGACCGGATGGGCCGCGTCGCCGATCAGGACGGTGCGCCCGTCGTGCCAGACGGGTACGTCCGCCAGCCGGTGCATCGGCATCGAGCGGTCGACGCGGGTGGCCGCCCGGATCAGGGACAGCGGCAGCTCCTCCTTGCCGTACAGCTCCGCCAGCAGGGCCCGGGTGACCTCCGCCGGGTCCGGGGGCTCCGGGGCGGGCACCTGGGCCGCCCACCAGACCGTGCCGTCCGCCGCCGGGACGCAGAGGAACGTACCTCGTCGGCCGAAGACGAAGTGGTAGGTGCCCGGATGGAGGTGCACGCCTTCGGAGACCCCCGACACGCAGTAGAGCCCGGCGTACTGCACCTGTGGCGCCGCCGGGTCCAGCGCCGAGCGGGTGGCGGACCAGATGCCGTCGGCCGCCACCACCAGGTCCGCGTCCAGGTCCGCCGGGTCCACCCGCCGCCCCGTCTCGATCCGGGCCCCGGCCGAAGCCGCCTCCGCGCGCAGTACTTCCACCAGCCGCCCGCGCAGCAGCGTCGTGCTGTGCAGGTCGTCCGAGGCGAGCCGGCCGCGCGGCACCTCCCCGAGGAGCTTGCCCGAGGAGGACCACATCCGCTGCAGGGCGACCGGGAACCCGGCGGCCTGTACCTGCGGGAGGCAGCCCAGGGTCTCCAGCCCCCGCAGCCCGTTGACGGCGAGGCTGAGGTGCGAGCCCACCTGCCCGGCCGGATCCTCGTACGCCTCGTGGACCGTGACCTCCGCGCCGGTCGCCCGGCGCAGGGCGATCGCGCTCGCCGCTCCGGCGACTCCGCCCCCGATGACTGACACACGCATGCCCGACCCCTTTCGCTGAATCAGTATTCACTGAACTTTGATTCGGTGAAACTCGGTTCAGTATGATGAGGCCGAAAAGGCGGAGTCAAGTGGGAGCGGGGATCGCGGTGGGAGTGCGCAAGGAGCGGGCGGCCGGCACGGAGGCGGCGCTCAAGGAGGCTGCGCGGGCGCTCTTCCTGGAGCGCGGCTACGCCCAGACGAAGATCACCGACATCACCAAGGCCGCCGGCCGGTCCACCGGGTCCTTCTACGAGCACTTCGCGGGCAAGGACGAGCTGCTGGACGCGCTGCTCGCGGACATGGGGGCCCAGGTGGACGCGGAGGTCGGCGCCCACGATCACCCCCGCGAGCACGACCTTTCCGACCGGGCGCAGCTGCGGACGCATGTGGCGGTCGCCTGGGACGCCTTCCGGGACCATCTGCCCGTCGTCGTCGCCCTCTTCCAGAAGTCCATGGCCGAACCGCCCGGCTCGGGGCAGGCCTGGGGGCGTCTCGTCGGGGACACCGCGCCGCTGCGCGAGCACCTCGCGTACATGCGCGAACAGGGCCGTGAGCTGCCCGGGGATCCCGAGCTCGTCGCCGCCGCGATGGGGGCGATGATCTCGATGCTGGGGTACGCCGCCCTGACCGGCGGGGCCGGGCTCGATGACGACGAGGTGGTGGAGACGCTGACGGCTCTCCTGCACCGGGGTCTGGCCGGTTAACCGATTTGCATCTGCCGGGGGCCTTCACGTAACGTTGGGTTTACCGACGCGGGGTGGAGCAGCTCGGTAGCTCGCTGGGCTCATAACCCAGAGGTCGCAGGTTCAAATCCTGTCCCCGCTACTGAAGACTCAGGGCCCGGATCCAATGG
>NZ_JBSGXU010000044.1:0-50237 GCF_053610205.1 Streptomyces sp. NPDC054932
GGCCGGTTGGTTGTCCAACACCCCCCCCGCTTTTGCCCCCCCCCCCCCCACATACTTTACGGGGGGTGGCGGTGGCTCCCCCTCCGGGCCACCGCGACCGCCGTTCCCCCGTTGTTCCCCCGTACTCCCCCGTGGTTCCCCCGTACGTCGTGCGCGTGCCTACGGACGCGGGCCGGACGCGTGGTTGTCCAGCGTCTGGATCTCTTCGCCCGCGGCCGGGTCCGGGACCGGAGCCGCAGCCGGGTCCGGCGTCTTCTCGAGCGGCTTGATCTCGACGCCCGAGGCGTGGTTGTCCAGGGTCTCGATATCGACGCCCGAGGCGTGGTTGTCGAGCGGCTTGAGGTTCTCGTTCGTCGTCATCGGTTCTCCTGAAGATTGGGTAGGGCTGGGCCCGTTCGGCGATTCCCCCGATGACCGCCGAACGGGTAGTCCACCAACCGGCCCGGATGCTCCCCCGAGGCGCCGGGTCGATGCGTCTATCGTGGCGGAGGGCGATAAACGAACGATGAACGCCGCGTTCAGCCGGAGTCCCCGCAGCTCAGGCCGCGATCTCCGAGGCCAACAGGGCCTGGACCTCGCCCAGTTCGGCCGACCGAAGCTGCTTGAACACGCTCTCCGCGTCCCGCCAGCACGCCCGCGCCCGGTCCGTCTGTCCCAGCCGCCGCAGCGCCTTGCCGAGCACCGTCAGGACCGTCGCCCGGCGCCACTCCCCGCCGATGCCGCGCAGCGCGATCGCCTGCTCCGCGTGCGAGGCGGCCAGGGTGGGCCGGCGCGCCGCCAGGTGGGCCTCGGCGAGCCGGAAGTGGGTCACGCCCTCCCACAGGGGCTGGCGGTTGTCGTGGAACAGCGACAGCGCCTCGGCGAGCTGCGCCAGGGCCTCGCCGAGCCGCCCCGCCTGGGTGAGGGCGATGCCCAGGGCGTAGCGGCCGTTGGCCAGGCGCAGGCTCAGGCCCATCCGGTCGTAGATGGCGATGCCCTGCTGGGCGAGGTCTATGGCGCTGGGCAGCCGGTCCAGTCCCACGTGGATGCGGGAGAGGTTGCACAGGGCGCTGGCCTCGCCGACGTTGTTGCCGTCGGCGCGGAAGTTCTCGATGGCCTCCAGCAGGTACCGCTCGCCGTCCGCGAACCGGCCCTCGTAGAGGGCGATGATCCCGCGGTCGTTGGGTGCCCAGCAGCTGGGCAGCGGGTCGCCGGCCTCGCGGGCGAGCGCGGTGGCCCGGGCGGCCTCGTCGTCGGCCTCGGCGAAGCGGCCCGCGACCAGGTGGACGTTGGTGAGGGTGGTGCGGGCGCGGCCCTCGGCGTACGGGTCCTTGGCGGCCTGGGCGGCGTCCCGCAGGGCGACCGCGGCGGATTCGTACTGCCGGGAGTTGGCGCCGGACTCGGCCAGGTCCTTCGCCGCCCACAGCAGGTCCACGGCCCGGCGCAGGACCAGCGTCTCGCCGCCCCGTACGGAGGCCTGCCGTACGCACGCCAGCAGCGGGTCGGCCTCGGCGTACAGCCAGTCCAGGGCGGCGCGGGGCTCGGCGAAGACCAGCCCGGGGTAGTGGGTGTCGGACAGGTGCGCGGGCAGCCGGTCGCCGGGGCGTTCCAGGGCGTAGACCCCGGAGGCGGTGGCCAGGTAGAAGTCCAGCAGCCGGTCCAGGGCCGCCTCGCGCGAGCTCGGCGGCTGCTCGTCGCGCTCGGCGCAGGCACGCGCGTAGAGGCGTACGAGGTCGTGGAAGCGGTAGCGGCCGGGAGCGGCGGATTCCAGCAGGGAGCAGTCGACTAAAGCTTCGAGGAGGTCCTCGGTGTCGTACTCGGGCAGGTCCAGTACGGCGGCCGCCGCGGACAGCGAGATGTCGGGGCCGTCGGCGAGGCCGAGGAGGCGGAAGGCGCGCTGCTGGGCGGACTCGAGCTGGCCGTAGCCCAGCTCGAAGGTGGCCTTGACGGCGAGGTCGCCGGCCTGGAGCTCGTCGAGGCGGCGGCGTTCGTCGGCGAGCTTGGCGGCGAGGACGGAGACGGTCCAGGTGCGGCGGGCGGCGAGCCGGGAGGCGGCGATGCGGATGGCGAGCGGCAGGAAGCCGCAGGCGCCGACGACGTCGAGGGCGGCCTGGCGTTCGGCGCGCACGCGTTCCTCGCCGACTATGCGGGTGAAGAGCTGGAGGGCCTCCTCGGGGCTCATCACGTCGAGGTCGACGAGATGGGCCCCGGCGAGGCCCGCCATGCGGACCCGGCTGGTGACGAGGGCGGCGCAGCCGGCGGTGCCCGGCAGCAGCGGGCGGACCTGGGCGGCGTCGCGGGCGTTGTCGAGGAGGACCAGGACGCGGCGGCCGTCGAGGGTGGAGCGGTAGAGCGCGGCCCGGTCGGCGGGGGAGTCGGGGATGGCCGTGTCGGGGGTGCCGAGGGCGCGCAGGAAGGAGCCGAGGACGGCCTCCGGTTCGGCCGGCCGGGCCTCGGTGCCCTGGAGGTCGACGTAGAGCTGGCCGTCGGGGAAGTGCGGGCGGGCGGCGTGGGCGACGTGCACGGCCAGGGTGGTCTTGCCGACGCCGCCGATGCCGGCGAGCGCGGAGACCGCCATGACCTGGTCCTGGGCGCCGCCGCCGAGGATGGCGCCGAGCTCGTCGACGAAGCTGGCGCGGCCGGTGAAGTCGGGGACGGTCGCAGGCAATTGGGCAGGCCTTACGTGAACGGTCGCGGCGGCCGGGGCCGGGTCCTCCGCGCGGGCGAGATCGGCGTCGGCGTTCAGTATGCGCTGCTGGAGAGCGGCCAGTTCGGGGCGAGGGTCGACGCCGAGCTCGTCGGCGAGGAGACGGCGCGTGTCGGCGTAGACGGCGAGGGCCTCGGCCTGCCGGCCGCTGCGGTAGAGGGCGAGCATCAGCAGCTCGCGCAGGCGTTCGCGCAGCGGGTGGGCGGCGGTGAGGGCGGTGAGCTCGGAGACGGCCTCGGCGTGGTGGCCGACCTCCAGGTCGAGGTCGAGGCGGGTCTCCAGCAGCTGCAGGCGCCATTCGGCGAGCCGGGTGCGCTCGGTCTCGGCGTGCGGGCCGGGGACCCCGGCGAGGGGCTCGCCCTCCCACAGGTCGAGGGCGCGGGCGAGGAGCGTCCGGGCGAGGGAGCGGTCACCGGCGGCGCGGGCCGCCTCGGCGTCGGCGGCGAGGCTGCGGGCGATGCCGAGGTCGAGGGTGGCGGCGGAGCGCAGCCGTATGGCGTAGCCGCCGGACTCGGTGACGAGCAGGCCGGGGGCGACGACCTTGCGCAGACGGGAGGCGTACGTACGGATGGTGGCGAGGGCCTGCTGCGGCGGGTCCTCGCCCCAGATGGCGTCGATGAGCTCGGGCGCGGTGGCGGTACGGCCGTCGCGCAGCAGGAGCACGGCGAGCAGGGCGCGCTGCTGGGGGGTGCCGGAGGGCAGGATGTCGGCGCCGCGCCAGGCGCGGACGGGGCCGAGGACGGCGAAGCGGGACTCGCCTGCGGCGGGCGCAGCGGTGTCACCTGCGGCGGTGTCGGCCGGTCCGGCGGCGGCGGGGGCGGCGGGCCGTGCCGGGCCCGTGGCGGCGGCGCCGGGGTACGTGCCGGTTCCGGTTCCGCTTCCGGTTCCGCTTCCGGCTCCGGTCGGGGTCGCCGTCGGCGACGCGGCCCCGGCAGCGCGGCCGGCGGGGTGTGCGACGGCTTCGGACGCGGCTTCGGGTGCGGCGGGTGCCGCGGGGGAGGGGGTCGCCACCGGACCGGCTCGGTGTGCTGCGGCAGCCGTATGGGCCTCGGGGTGTTTCCGCGGGCTCGGGATGGCCGGTACGCCGTCCATCTGTCGTCCCCCTGCCTTCCGTCGGTGTCATGGTCAGTCTGCCCTGTATCGCGCGTACACGTCAGCCCGTCCTTGACCGATCACCGCCCAACTAGCTGACGGTTCGTCAGATCAGCGCTACCGTATGAGCCATGGAGACCTTCCCGAAGATCATCTCGGTGGACGACCACACGGTTGAGCCCCCTCACGTCTGGCGGGACCGGCTCCCGTCCAAGTACCGCGACATCGGGCCCCGCGTCGTCCGTGCCCCCTTGAAGGAAATGACCTTCCTCGGCGGCAAGTTCGCCCCCGTCATGGGGGCCAGGGGCGACGACGGCCCCATCGGCGACTGGTGGGTGTACGAGGACCTGCACCGGCCGCTCACCCGCCTCGACACGGCTGTCGGGTACGACCGCGACGAGATCAAACTGGAAGTCATCACCTACGAGCAGATGCGCCCCGGGTCCTTCTCGGTTCCCGACCGGCTCGCGGACATGGACGTCAACCACGTCCAGTCGGCCCTCTGCTTCCCGACCTTCCCCCGCTTCTGCGGCCAGACCTTTACCGAGGCCAAGGACCGCGAACTGGGACTGCTCGGCGTACGGGCCTACAACGACTGGATGGTGGAGGAGTGGTGCGGCCCGGACGCCCGCGGCCGCCTGATCCCCCTCACCCTGATCCCGCTCTGGGACGCCCGGCTCGCCGCAGCCGAGGTCCGCCGCAACGCCGCGCGCGGCGTGCGGGCGGTCGCCTTCTCCGAGATACCCCCGCACCTGGGCCTCCCCTCCATCCACACGGACGACTGGGACCCCTTCCTGGAGGCGTGCAACGAGACCGGCACGGTCATCGCCATGCACATCGGCTCCTCCTCCCGCATGCCGTCCACCTCGGCGGACGCCCCGCCCGCGGTCGGCTCCACCATCACCTTCGCCAACTGCTGCTTCTCGATGGTCGACTGGCTGATGAGTGGCAAGTTCGAGCGCTTCCCCAACCTGAAGATCATGTACGCGGAGGGCCAGATCGGCTGGATCCCGTACATCCTGGAGCGCGCCGACGTGGTCTGGGAGGAGAATCGGGGCTGGGGCGGAGTCGCGGACAAGGTGCTGCGCCCGCCGTCGGAGCTCTTCGCCGAGCACGTCTTCGGCTGCTTCTTCGACGACGCCTTCGGCCTGAAGAACCTCGACGCGATCGGCGTCGCCAACGTTCTGTACGAGACGGACTACCCCCACTCGGACTCGACCTGGCCCAAGTCCCGCGAGGTCGGCGAGAGCCAGATGGGCCACCTCGCGCCGGACGTGGTGGACCGCATCGTGCGCGGCAACGCGATCGACCTGCTCGGTCTCACACCGGACGGCCTGTGGGTGGGACCGGGGGCGTGAGTCCGCAGCCCTAGGGCGGCCGGCTTCCCCCGTACGGGGGAGGGCGGGATCGTGCGGCCGCGGGATCCGCGGCAGGTGCCGGTTCGGTGAGGCCGGGGCGCGTCCGGGCGGCGAGGAGGCCGGGACCGGCGGCCGAACCGAACCGGGCATGCCGGAGACCCCGGGGCGACCGTGAACGGGATCGCGGTCCGGCGGCGGCGCGGAGCCGCCGACACCGCCCGTCCTACCATCGGGCCGTGACCGGACTCCAGTTGCTCCGCTTCGACCACGCGCCGGCCCTGCTCGCATTCGAGCGGGAGAACCGGGCCTACTTCGCCGCCTCCGTGCCCGACCGCGGCGACCGGTACTTCGAGCGCTTCGACGAGCGGCACGCCGCGCTGATGGCCGAGCAGGCCGCCGGGCTGTGCTTCTTCCACGTGCTGGTGGACGACGGCGGTGACGTGGTGGGCCGGGTCAACCTCGTTGACGTGGCCGACGGTTCGGCCGAGCTCGGGTACCGGATCGCCGAGCGGGCCGCCGGCCGCGGCCTGGCCACGGCCGGGGTACGGGAGGCCCGTGCGCTGGCGGCCCTGGAGTACGGGCTGACCGCGCTGCGGGCGGTCACGACGCTCGACAACGCCGGTTCGCGCGCGGTGCTGGGCCGTACGGGCTTCGTGCCCACCGGCGATGTCGATCTGGAGGGCCGACCGGGGCTGCGTTTCGTATGCGACCTGCGGGTCGAAACCATGTGACGGGAGGGTCGGGAGCCGTTGCCGTTCTTGCACCCACCCCCGCCGCCGGGGCATGCTTCGCCAGGGTGAAGCGGAAGGATGATCATGCCGGTGGACAAGCGGACCGTCGTGACGGCGGTGCTGTGTGCGGTGGCGGCTCTGGGGGCATCCGCCGCGGTGGCCAAGCTGGCGCCGCCACCCGAAGCGGTCCCGCCCGCACGGGCGAAGGCCGCGCCGACCGCCTCGCCGACGGGTCCGTCGTCGCGTTCGCAAGCGGCGAGGCCCCAGCTCTCCCCGCCGCCCGGCAGCACCCTGCCGCCGGCCGTCACACCGCCGCCCGGTGGACCCGCCGCCTTCACCGGGGCCCTGTTCACCGACGGCCTGGACAGTGACCACTTCTGCACCGCCACCGTCGTGAGCAGCCCCGGCCGGAACATGATCATCACTGCCGGGCACTGTCTGCTCGAAGGGGACCAGACCGGCGGAAGCGCCGTCTTCGCTCCCGCCTACGCCAACGGGGTGGCCCCGTACGGCACATGGAAGATCGAGCAGGTCTTCGAGGACGACCGCTGGGCCGAGGGTACGGACGACGACTACGACCTCGCCTTCGCCCGCCTCGCCCCGGACGCCAAGGGCCGCACCATCGAGGACGTGACCGGCGCGGCCGTGCTCGACACCAGCGGCCGCGCGGGCGAGGAGGTCACCGTGACCGGCTACCCCGCCGACCGCAAGATCCCCCGTACCTGCACCTCGGTCGCCGTCCGCGAGAGCGCGACCCAACAGCGCTTCGACTGCGCCGATTTCCCGGGCGGCACCAGCGGCAGCGCGTGGATCGCCCGCGACGGGAAGATCGTCGGCATCCTCACGGGCGGGGACACCGACGACGTGTCCACCAGCACGGTCCTCGGCGAGTACGCGGCCCAGCTGTACGCCAAGGCCACCACGAAGCCCGCGGCCTGATCGGCAAGACACCCCCTGGGGTCCGGCGGGATCCGGAAGGGACGGGCTAGGCCAGCAGTCCCAGGTGGACCGGCTCCGTCGGGGTGTTGGCCAGCAGGTCCGGCAGGCGCGGGGGCCAGAGGGGTTCGCCCAGGGTGGCGAGGCGCTGCGGGGAGAGCCACTGCCAGTGGATGTCCGGGGCCTCGAGGACCGGCTCGCGGTGGGGGCCCGTGGTGACGTAGATGTGCTCGTGCTGGCGGACGGGGATCCCCTGGTGCGTGAAGTCGTGCTCCCAGGTGCAGAGCAGCCGCTCCGGTTCCAGGTCGGTCCACCCGGTCTCCTCGCGCAGCTCGCGCCGCACGCAGTCCTCGGGGCTCTCGCCGGGATCGATGCCGCCGCCGGGCGGCAGCCAGTGGATGCCCACCTCCACGTTGTCCTCGCGGAAGAGGAACACGGATCCGTTGGGGGACAGGATGACAACGCGCGCTGCGTGACGTGGAGTTCGCATCATCAATTCAATGTACGCCGGTGATCGGGTTCGGGGGACGGTCTTGCACCTGGCCTTTTACCGCCGCCCGGCCGCCCGTCCCCCGTCCCGGTGTCCCTTCCGGTTCCGCGGCCCGGTCCGCTACGCCGCAGCCAGCGCCAGCGTCGGCGACAGCCGGGCCGCGCGCACCGCCGGGTAGAGCCCGGCCAGCGTGCCGATGATCAGCGTCGAGGCGAAGCCGCCGGTCACCGCCCAGAGCGGGACCACCCAGGGGAGGTCGCCGACCCGGGCGTAGACCGCTGTGGCCGCGCCGCCCAGGGCGATGCCCGCCAGGCCGCCGAGGCCGGACAGCAGCAGGGACTCCGTCACGAACTGGATCCGGATCTGGCCCTTCGTGCCGCCCAGGGACCGCCGCAGGCCGATCTCGTGGCGCCGCTCCAGCACCGAGATGATCATGGTGTTGGCGACGCCGACCCCGCCCACCAGCAGTGCGATCCCGCCCAGCCCCAGCAGCAGCGTGCTGAACGCGCCCTCCGTGGCCGCCTTCGCCCGGAGCGCCGCCGAGGGATCGGTGACCTGCACCGCGGTCGGGCTCTGCGGGTTGGCCGTCCGGGGGATCAGCTCCCTGACCGCCGCCACCCGGTCGTCCGCCGACCGCTCGTACACCGCCGTCGGGTGACCGCCGAAGCCCAGCAGCTGCTCGGCGGCCTCCCATCCGATCAGCGCGGAGCGCTCGATCTCCGGGGCCAGCGGGACCGGCTCCAGGATGCCGATCACCGTGAAGTACCGGCCGCCGATGAAGACCTGCTGGCCCGGTTCGGTGATGCCGAGCCGGCGCGCGGAGACGTCCCCGAGCACCACCGACGGGTAGCGGCCGGTGACCGCGTTGAGCCAGGTGCCGCTCGCCATGCCCGCGCGCAGGGTGCCCAGCAGGTCGTCCCTGACCGCCTTGAGCGCGATCCCGCCCGTCTCCCCCTTCGGGATGTTCTCCGAACGGCGTACGGACTCGGGCACGTCACCGGTGGTGCCGACCGACTCGACCCCCGCGATCCGGGAGATCATCCCGGGGGCGTCCTTGGGCAGCTCGGTGTCCTGGCCGGTGAACATCCCCTCGCCCGGCTTCACGACCAGCATGTTGGTGCCCAGCCGGTCGAGCTCCTGCAGCAGCTTGGCCTGGCTGGAGGACGAGATCCCGACCACCGCGATCATCGTCGCGATGCCGATGGCGATCCCGAGCGCGGACAGGAACACCCGCATCGGGCGGGAGCGCAGGCCCGCCGATCCGACGTGCAGGACGTCCCGCGGGGACAGCCTCGGCGGCGTCAACCGCCGGGCGCGCACCCGCTTCCGGGCGTCGGCGCGGCTCATGACGCCACCTCCGCCCGGCCGCCCGCGTCGGCCCGGCCGCGCACGCCCGCCCGGCCGCCCACGTCCGCCACGATCTCCCCGTCGCGGATCCGCACCTGCCGCGGCAGGCTCGCCGCGATCTCCTGGTCGTGGGTGATCACGGCGATGGTGGCCCCGTCCCGGTTCAGCTCGCGCAGCAGCTCCATCACCGACTCCCCGGACGCCGTGTCCAGCGCGCCGGTCGGCTCGTCGGCCAGCAGCAGATCGGGTGCGCCCGCCACCGCCCGGGCGATCGCCACCCGCTGCTTCTGCCCGCCCGACAGCTCGTGCGGCCGGTGCCCCATCCGGTCGCCGAGGCCCACCCGCTCCAGCGCCCCGGCCGCCCGGCGCAGCCGCTCGGACCGCGAGAGCCCGCTGTACAGCAGCCCCTCGGCGACGTTCGCCCGGGCGCTGATGCCAGGCACCAGGTGGAAGGACTGGAAGACGAAGCCGACGTGCCGGGAGCGCAGGGCCGACAGCGAGCGGTCCGAGAGGGCCGCGATGTCGTACCCGGCGATCCGTACGCCGCCCGCGGTCGGGCGGTCCAGGGTGCCGACGATGTGCAGCAGGGTGGACTTGCCGGAGCCCGACGGGCCGACGATGGCGAGCAGCTCCCCGGCGGTGACCGTCAGATCGACCCCGCGCAGGGCCGCGACCCCGCCCGGGTACTCCTTCGTGACCCCGGTCAGCTCCACCACTGTCTCCATGTGCGTCACAGCTTCGGGATCCCCACCTGCATGCCCTCCTCGAGGGCGTCGCCGGTCACCTCGACCCGGCCGTTGCCGAACATGCCCAGCCCGACCGGAACCTCGCGGGCCCGGCCGTCCTCCACGACCTGGACGCCGAAGCCGCCATCCGCGAGCGCGAGCAGCGCGCCGACCGGTACGGAGAGCACGCCCTTGCGGGTCTCCCCGGTCAGGCCGACGCTCACCGGGGACTGGTCGGGGGCATTGACCTCGGCCGGCTTGTCGAAGGTGACGGACACCTCGACCTTGGCCTTCTGATCGCCGCCACCGCCACCGCCGCCGCCCGGGCCGCCGTTCCTGTCGTCCGGCCGGGCCGAGCCGCCCACCGAGTCGATCCGCCCGGTGGCGCTGCCGCCCCCGGGCAGCCGTACGGTCACCGGATCGCCCGCCTTCGCCGCGCCCGCCTTCGCCGCGTCCAGCCGGAAGCGGACGATCCGCTCGGTGCCCGTGACCGTCAGCACCGGCTTGCCCGGCCCCGGTTCGTCACCGACCGCCGCATCGTTCCCGCGTACCCGCTGCGGCCCCGAGGCGAAGGCGATGTCCTCCTTGCCGACCTCGCCCGTCTCCGCCGTCCTGTGCGCCTTCTGCCACCGCTTGACCGCCGTGGCCGTGCCCGCCGTGAAGACGCCGTCCTGCGGGTCGAGCCCGGTGCCGTACCCCAGCGCCTGCAGGTTCCGCTTGAGCTGCTTGACGTCCTCGCCCTTGTCCCCGGCCTTCAGCGGCCGGTACATCGGCGTGGACCCGTACATGAGCCGCACCGCCCTGCCGTTGACCTCGTACAGCTTCCCGTCCCGCTCCACCGCCGAGCCCTCGCCCGCGATCCAGGTCAGCACGCCCGGCCCGCCCGCGTTCAGCTTGCGCTCCTGCGCGTAGCCGAGGGTGCCCTCCACCTGGAGGCCCGAGCTGAGGTCGCCCCGCTCGACCGGCGCCGTGGCCGGCGGCAGCCCGCCGGCCGCGCGCCGCTCCTGCCCGCCGGCATCGCCCTGCGTCCGGTCCATGACGGCCCAGCCGCCGCCCGTGGCGGCCAGTACGGCGGCCAGCGAGGCCAGCAGCCACTTGGCCCGCTTCCTCATCGGGCCGTGTCGCACTTCTTCTGGGCCTCCTCGAAGGCCTTCTCCTGGCCCTTGGGGATCTCGGTGGCGCTCTTCATGCCGCCCTCGTGGTACTCAGGGTCTTTGAGGGCGATCCCGTTCTCGCGCATGCACCGGATCCACTCCAGCTCCTTGTCCTTCTCCTCCTGCGTGGGCTCCTTGCCGGCGCCGGAGCCGGTGCTCATCCCGCATGCCTTCATCGCCTCCTGCATCTTCTGCGGGTCGGCGTCCCCGCCCAGCGTCATCCCGCGCGGGTCCTGGCCGGGCTCGGGGTCGGGCACGTCGATGCCGTGCTCGCGCAGGCACTGGCGCATCTTCACGGCGTTGTCGGCCACCGAGCCGGCGCCGCCGCCGCTCGCGCCCCCGGAGGCGTCCTTCTTCCCCGCCGAGGAGTCGTTCGCGCAGGCGGTGGCGAACAGGGTCAGCCCGGTGACGACCGCGGCCGTGGTCATGATCAGGGATCGCTTCATGGGCCCGAGCCTGCGGTGAAAGGGCCTTTCGTTTCCCTCTCGCCCTCTGCTTACAACGGCGAAATGCCGATCTCCGGTAAAGAGGACGCCATGCGCGTACTGGTGGTGGAGGACGAGGAATTCCTCCGGGAGATGATCGCCGAGGGGCTGCGCCGCGATGCGCTCGCCGTCGACGAGGCGGCCGACGGCCCGGAGGCCCTGCGGCGCCTGCGCCTGGGCGAGTACGACGTCCTCGTCCTGGACCGCGACCTGCCCGGCCTGCACGGTGACGAGGTCTGCCGCCAGGTCGTGCGCGAGCGGCTGCTGACGCGCGTCCTGATGCTGACCGCCTCCGGGACGGTACGGGACCGCGTCGAGGGCCTCGGTCTCGGCGCCGACGACTACCTCACCAAGCCGTTCGCCTACGACGAGCTCCTCGCCCGCGTCCTGGCCCTGGGCCGGCGGACCCGCCCCGCCCTGCCGCCCGTGCTGGAGCGCGCCGGGATCGCCGTCGACACCGCCCGGCGCAGCGCCACCCGCGACGGGCACCGGCTCGCGCTGTCCCGCAAGGAGTTCGCGGTGCTGGAGGCGCTGCTGCGCGCCGAGGGCGCCGTGATCAGCAACGACGACCTGATCGAGCAGGTGTGGGAGCAGGACACCAGCTACTCCACCAACGCGGTCCGGGTCACCCTCAGCAAGCTCCGCGCCAAGCTGGGCGAGCCGCCGCTGATCGAGACCGTGCCGGGCGCGGGTTACCGGATCGCCGCCCGGTGAGCGGGCACCGGACGCGGGTCCGCAGACTCCTGCGGACCGAGCGCGGCCGCCTCACCGCCCTGTACGGCTCGCTGCTGCTCCTCGCGGGCGGCGGCCTGGTGGCGCTGGTCTACCTCCTGGTCGGCCAGGGCCTCTACGCGAGCGTCAGCGGGGCCGTGCGTACGGTCGGTCCGGCCTACGTCGCCCAGTCGCCCGGGCCCGTGCCCGGGCTGCCGGTCGCCCCGGGCCGCCCCTGGGAACCGGCCAGGACGATGCCGCCGGGCCAGGCCCCCACCCCCGAGCAGCTCAAGAGCTACGCCTACACCCAGAACCTCTCGGACGCCGTCACCGATGCCACCCGGCACCGGCTGCTGATGTACTCCCTCCTCGCGCTGGCCGTCTTCGCCGTGCTGTCCATCTGCCTCGCCTGGTGGATGGCCGGCCGGGTGCTGCGCCCCGTCGGCGTGATCACCGAGACCGCGCGCCGCCTGTCAGGGGAGAACCTGGACGAGCGGATCTCCCTCGACGCCCCGCCCGGCGAGCTCAAGCAGCTGGCCGACACCTTCGACGCGATGCTGGGGCGGATGGAGCAGCTGGTCTCCGCGCAGCGGCGGTTCGCGGCGAACGCGGCGCACGAACTGCGCACCCCGCTGGCCGTCCAGCGGGCGGCGGCCGAGATCGGGCTGGCCGGGGACCCGTCACCGGAGAAGGTCGCCCGGATCCGCGCCAAGCTGATCGGTGTGGCGGACTCCAGCGAGCACCTCATCGAGTCGCTCCTGCTGCTGGCCGTCTCGGAGCAGGGGCTGGAGTCGACCGGTCCGGTGGACCTGGCGGAGCTCGCGGCGGCCGAGCCGGCGGCCTGTCCGCAGCAGGGGCTGACCGTCGTACGGACCCTCGCGCCGCTGACCGTGACGGGCGACCGGACCCTGCTGGGGCACCTGCTGCGGAACCTGCTGATCAATGCGGTGCGTCACAACCGCGCCGGAGGCCGGATCGCCGTGGCCACGTCCGCCGACGGGGAACTGACGGTGTCGAACACCGGTCCGGTGATCGATCCGGCGGACGCGCCGGGCCTCCTGGAGCCGTTCCGCAGACGCGCCGAACGGCAGCACACCGCTGGTGAGGGCGCCGGGTTGGGGCTGTCGATCGTGGCCTCGATCGCGCGGGCCCACGGGGCGGAGCTGGCGGCCGCGGCCAATCCGGCCCCGGAGGGCGGCCTCACGGTCCGCGTCCGCTTCCCGGTGCCCGCCGAGGCGCGCACGCCCCGGCCACACGGGCTCCGGGGACCTGCTGATGTACGGTCGGTTGAATGAGCAAGCACGCCCGAGCCCGCTCCCGCCCGTCCCGCAGGACCCGTACGAACCGCCGGGTGGCCCTCGCCGCAGTCCTGGGCCTCGCGACCTTCACGGTCGGCTGGGTGTACGTCGCCCAGAACCCGGACAGGGCCGCCGTCGCCCGGCAGGAGGTCCGTGCGGACGCCCGGCCGCAGGCCGAGGACCGCGCCGCGCGCGACTCCCCGCGGGTCGTCGCCCCGCAGGGCCTGACCGGCATCAGCGAGCAGACCCGGGCCCGGATTCCGGCCGAGTCCCTGCAGCTCATCCTGGTCACCGGCAGCGCCGCCGACTCCTCGGAGTCCACTGCCGCGCTCTACACCCGCCCCGCGACCGGCGCCGACTGGGTGCGGGCCGAGAGCTGGCCCGCCCGCAACGGGGCCAAGGGCTGGTCGGCCGAGCGTGCGTACGGCGACCTGACCTCGCCGCAGGGTGTCTTCGCGCTCACCGACGCGGGCGGCCTGCTGCCGAAGCCGCCCGGCACCCGGCTCCCGTACGACAGGAACGGCGGCTTCGTCGCCAGCGGTCTCGGGGTGAACGGGGAGTCCCTGGCGGGCTCCTTCGACTACGTCGTCGCGATCGACTTCAACCGCAGGGCTGGCAGGTCCCCGCTGGATCCGGTCATGCCGGACGGTGCGGGCAAGGGCGGCAACATCTGGCTGCACGTGGACCACGACGGCCCCTCGCAGGGGTGCGTCGGCATCCCGAAGGCGGCCATGAAGAAGGTCCTGGAAACCCTCGACCCGGCGGCGAAGCCGGTCATCGTGATGGGGCCGGAAGGCTTCTGACGCGGGCGAACCGGGGCCGGAGCAGCAGGCCGATGTAGGCCAGGTCGAAGACGCTGCACAGGATCCCGAGCCCGAGGATGAACGGGGCGTCCTCCACCACCCCGAACAGCAGGGTGGGGGCGAGCGTCCCGAGCCACTTGGCGACGGCGATGGTCAGGGACTGCCCGTGCGACCCCTGCCGGGTGGTGTACAGGCCGATGAACAGCCCGGACATCAGGAGGTTCTGCAGGAACGCCGAGTACCTGGTCGCGTCGTGCATCCCGAAGTGCGCCAGGAACAGCCACTGCACGGCGAAGCCCGTGCCGAAGATCAGGACCGACCAGGCGGCGAAGAGGGGCCGGGTGACGAACTCGGGCAGCTCGGCCCGTCCGAAGCGCAGGTAGGTGTAGACGATCACGAGGTCGGCCACCGCCCACACCACGTTGACGACGCCCTGCGCGGAGACGCCGACCGAGAACTCACGGACGGCGTAGGTGCTCTCCCAGGCGAAGTTGAGCGCGAGCGCGGCGACGGGCATCGCATATGTCCGGTCGCGCAGCCCGACGCGGATCGCCTCCACGTACACGACCGTCCAGGCGATCCCGCTGACGAGCGTGAGCATCAGATCCACGCGCGCACCCTAGCGAGCGGAACGGGCGGAGGGAACGGGCGGAACCGGCCCTCGTCCCGGCCCGGCCCTTGCGTCCGGTTCCGGGCGGAGCCTGTCGCCCCCCTTGTCTGACGGCCCGTCAGGTACCACGATGGCCCGGCACCGATATGACGAATCGGCAGACGAAGGCGAGGCGGGTCCGCCATGGCGCGCGTGTTTCCGGAAGGTCGGCTGGTCTACGGGATGCAGCTCCCGGTCCAGTCGCAGAGCACCATCTACGCCGAGCCCTGGGAGGCCTCGGCCACCGCCGCCGATCTCGCCGGGATCGCGCGGGCCGCCGACCGGGCCGGTTTCGGGTACGTGGCCACCTGCGACCACGTGGCCGTCCCGCGGCGGCTCGCCGGCCCCATGAGCACCGTCTGGTACGACCCGGTGGCGACCCTGTCCTTCCTCGCCGGCATCACCGAGAAGGTGCGGCTGCTGAGCCACGTCGCGATCCTCGGCCTGCGCCACCCGCTGATCAGCGCCAAGCAGTACGCCACCCTCGACCACCTCTCCGGCGGCCGGCTGATCCTCGGTGTCGGCGCCGGGCACGTGCAGGAGGAGTTCGAGATCCTCGGAGTGGACTTCGCGCGCCGCGGGGCCGTCCTCGACGAGACCCTCGACGCGCTGCGGTCGGCGCTGGGGCCCGAGGAGTACCCGGAGTTCGAGGGCGAGCTGTTCTCCTTCAAGGACCTCGGCCAGCTGCCCCGGCCCGTCCAGGAGCGGATCCCCGTCTGGGTCGGCGGCTCCTCGCCCGCCGCCGTGCGCCGCGCCGCGGTCCGCGGGGACGGCTGGCTCCCGCAGGGCGACCCGCGCGACCGGCTCCCGGCGCAGATCGCCCGTATCGCGGAACTGCGCGCCGGGGCGGGGGCGAGCGGCCCCTTCGAGGTGGGCGCGATCACCGAGGCACTGTACGTCGGCGAGCCCGGCTGGGACACCGGCCGCCGCACCCTCACCGGCAAGGCGGAGGCGCTCGCCGAGTCCCTGCGGGAGTACCGGGCGCTGGGCGTGGACCAGATCCAGGTCCGCTTCCGCAGCCGCGACCGCGCCGAACTCGTGGACCAGATCACCGCTTTCGGGGCCGAGGTGGGCCCCCTCCTCAATGACTAGGAGCACAGGTATGGGCAAGCTGGAGGGGCGCGTCGTCATCATCACCGGCGCGGCGCGCGGCCAGGGCGAGCAGGAGGCCCGGCTCTTCGCCGCCGAGGGGGCCAGGGTGCTCCTCGGGGACGTGCTGGACGAGCAGGGCGCGGCGGTGGCCAAGGACATCGGCGAGGACCGGGCGCGCTACGTGCGGATGGACGTGAGCCGCGAGGAGGACTGGGAGGCCGCGATCGCCGTCGCGAAGGAGGCCTTCGGCCCGGTCGACGGCCTGGTCAACAACGCGGGCATCCTGCGCTTCAACGAGCTGACCGCGACCCCGCTGGAGGAGTTCCAGCAGGTGGTCCAGGTCAACCAGGTGGGCGCCTTCCTCGGGATCAAGACGGTGGCCCCCGAGATCGAGGCGGCCGGCGGCGGCACCATCGTCAACACCTCCTCGTACACGGGCCTGACGGGCATGGCGTACGTCGGCACCTACGCCGCCACCAAGGCGGCGATCCTCGGCCTCACCCGGGTGGCTGCGCTGGAGCTCGCGGGCAAGGGCATCCGGGTCAACGCGATGTGCCCGGGCGCAGTGGACACCCCGATGGCCAACCCGGGCCTGCTGGACCCGGCGAACATGACCGACGAGGCCAGGGACGCGATGGCCGAGCTCTACAAGCGGGTGGTCCCGATGGGGCGGGTGGGGCAGCCGGAGGAGATCGCGAAGCTGGCGCTCTTCCTGACGGCAGAGGACTCCTCGTACATCACCGGCCAGCCGTTCGTGATCGACGGCGGCTGGATGGCGGGCGTCAGCATCCTGTAGCGGTATCTGATGGAGCGTCAGCTATTGACGCTGCCGCCCCGGCGATGGAACAGTCGAGACATCAAATCTGACGCAACGTCAGAAACCAAAGGACGGTGAACCCCTTGGAATTCGGGCTCTTTGTGCAGGGATACGTGCCTGAGGCGCGGTCCAAGGTCGACCCCGAGGCAGAGCACAAGGCGCTGATCGAGGAGACCGAGTACGTCATACAGGCGGACAAGTCCGGCTTCAAATACGCCTGGGCCTCCGAGCACCACTTCCTGGAGGAGTACTCGCACCTGTCGGCGAACGAGGTGTTCCTCGGGTACCTCGCCCACGCCACCGAGCGCATCCACCTCGGCTCCGGCATCTTCAACCCGCTCGCCCCGGTGAACCACCCGGTCAAGGTGGCCGAGAAGGTCGCCATGCTCGACCACCTCTCCA
This sequence comes from Streptomyces sp. NPDC054932, assembly GCF_053610205.1. Taxonomy (NCBI): domain Bacteria; kingdom Bacillati; phylum Actinomycetota; class Actinomycetes; order Kitasatosporales; family Streptomycetaceae; genus Streptomyces; species Streptomyces sp. NPDC054932. The sequence continues at coordinate 16,777 of NZ_JBSGXU010000044.1, forward strand.
AGGGCCGCTTCGAATTCGGCACCGGCCGCGGCGCGGGCAGTCACGAGATCCTCGGCTTCCTGCCGGGCATCGAGGACATGAACGGCACCAAGGAGATCTGGGAGGAGACCATCGCGGAGTTCCCCAAGATGTTCCTCCAGGAGGAATACGAGGGGTTCCAGGGCAAGCACTGGTCCCTGCCGCCGCGCAAGGTCTTCCCCAAGCCGTACGGGAAGGCCCACCCGGCCATGTGGTACGCCGCCGGGTCCCCGTCCTCCTACGCGATGGCGGCGAAGAAGGGCCTCGGCGTGCTGGGCTTCAGCGTGCAGAAGGTCTCCGACATGGAGTGGGTCCTCGACCAGTACAAGACGGCCATCCGGGAGGCGAAGGCCATCGGCGCCTTCGTCAACGACAACGTCATGGTCACCTCGACCGCGATCTGCGCCGAGACCCACGACAAGGCCGTCGAGATCGCCGTCAACGCCAACATGAACCGCTTCCAGTCGCTGGTCTTCCGCTACCACGACACCTTCCCGCGGCCCGAGGCGATCCCGCAGTGGCCCGAGACCCTCCCGGAGTACAACGCGGAGATCATCGAGCTGCTGATCGCCGAGGAACTACTGATCTGCGGTGACCCGTCGGAGGTCCGCGCGCAGTGCAAGCGCTGGGAGCAGGCCGGCGCCGACCAGCTGTCCTTCGGTCTGCCGACCGGTGTCTCGCCCGAGGACACGATGACGACGATCAAGCTGATCGGCGAACACGTGATCCCGCACATCGACACGGACCCGGTCCACCGCACGACCCGCTTCCGTCAGGCGGCCTGACCCGGCGGGCGGCTCGCCCCGGCGGGCCGTCTGCCCGGCGGGCGCACGAACGGGGACGGCGTCTTCCCGGACCGCCGTCCCGAACCCTGCCCCGGCCGGGCGGCCACCGGCCGGGGCGCGGGGTTCTGTTCGTCCGGGTCGGTCCGCGGGGTCCCTCCGGGGCGTCTCCTCGTCCTCGCGCCTGCGGGCACCTGCCGCAGTGCGGGGTGGTTGCGCGCTCGTCCTGCGGGGACGCCCCGGAACGCCCCCGCTCCCCCCGCGCCTGCCATGCCCCGCCCCGGGGTCGGGACGGAGGGAGTGGGGGCGGGGACACGGCGGAGTGTCCCCGCAGGACGAGCGCGCAACCACCCTCCGCATCACGAGGTGCCCGCAGGCGCGAGGACGAGGAGACATTCCGGCGGGGCACCGCCCCCACAGGCCGATCCCGCCCACGGCAGACGGTCGGCAGGCGGGGCACCGCCCCCACAGGCCGATCCCGCCCACGGCAGACGGGACTCGGCCGCGCCGCACGCAACGCAACGCAACGGAGAAGGGACGTCATGCTCGACCACCTGATCAAGGGCGCGACCGTCGTGGACGGCACCGGCGCTCCCGCCCGCGTCGCAGACGTGGGGATACGCGACGGCCGGATCGCGGCGATAGCCGCACCCGGCACCGTCACCGAAGAGGCCCGCACCAGTGAGGACGCCACCGGGCTGGTCCTCACCCCCGGCTTCATCGACCCCCACACGCACTACGACGCCCAGCTGTTCTGGGACCCGTACGCCACGCCCTCCATGAACCACGGCGTGACCACCGTCGCCGGCGGCAACTGCGGCTTCACCCTGGCGCCGCTGCACCCTGACCGCCCCGAGGACGCCGACTACACCCGCCGCATGATGAGCAAGGTCGAGGGCATGGCCCTCAAGGCCCTGGAGGAGGGCGTCGACTGGACCTGGTCCACCTTCGGCGAGTACCTCGACGCCCTGGAGGGCCGGATCGCCGTCAACGCCGGGTTCATGGTCGGCCACTGCGCCCTGCGCCGCCACGTCATGGGCGAGGACGCCGTCGGCGGCCAGCCCACCCCCGAGCAGATGCAGCAGATGCTCGACCTCTTCCACGACGCCATGAACGCCGGCGCCTGGGGCCTGTCCACCACCCAGTCCTCCACGCACTCCGACGGGTCCGGCGCCCCCGTGGCCTCCCGCCACGCCCGGCCCGCCGAGCTGCTGGCCCTCTCGAAGGCGGTCGCCGAGCACGAGGGCACCCAGCTGGAGGCGATCGTCGCCGGCTGCCTCGACCAGTTCTCGGACGACGAGATCGACCTGTTCGTGGAGATGAGCGCCGCGGCCGGCCGGCCCCTGAACTGGAACGTCCTCACCATCGACGCCTCCGTCCCCGAACGGGTCCCGCGCCAGCTGATCCCCAGCGAACGCGCCCGCAGGGCCGGCGGCCGGATCGTCGCGCTGACCATGCCGATCCTCACCCCCATGAACATGTCGCTGGGGACCTTCTGCGCGCTCAACCTGATCCCCGGCTGGGGCGAGATCCTCGGCCTGCCCGTCCCCGAGCGGATCGCGAAGCTCCGTGACGCGGGCGTACGCGCCGAGATGCTGCGCCGCGCCGACAGCAAGGAGGCCGGTGTCTTCCGCCGCCTCGCCCACTTCGGCCGCTACGTCATCGGCGACACGTACAGCAAGGAGAACGAGGGCCTCTCCGGGCGGGTCGTGAACGACATCGCCGCCGAGCGCGGCCAGGACCCCTTCCAGTGCCTGGTGGAGATCTGCGCCAACGACGACCTGCGCACCGTGCTCTGGCCGATGCCCACCGACAACGATCCGGCGAGCTGGACGCTGCGCGCCGAGACCTGGCAGCACGAGGACGTCATGCTCGGCGGCTCCGACGCCGGAGCCCACCTGGACCGGATGTGCGGGGCCCCGTACACGACCCGTTTCCTCGGGGACTGTCTGCGCGGCCGCAAGCTGGTGCCGCTGGAGCAGGCGGTCCGGATGCTCACCGACGACCCGGCCCGGCTGTTCGGGCTGCGCGAGCGCGGCCGCCTCGTCGAGGGCTTCCACGCGGACCTGGTCCTCTTCGACCCGGAGCGCATCGAGGCCGGCCCGGCGACCCTGGTCCACGACCTGCCCGGGGACAGCCCGCGGCTGGACGCTCGGGCCATCGGCATCGTCTCGGTACGGGTCAACGGCGTGGAGACCATCCGCGACGACGAGGTCACGGGGGCGATCCCCGGGATCGTGCTCCGCTCGGGCCGGGACACGAGGACGGTGAGCACCCGATGACGGACGCCCGGGCGCAGCGGCTCTACATCGGCGGAGAGTGGGTGGAGCCCGCGGGCGGCCACTACGAGGTGGTCAACCCGGCGGACGAGTCGGTGGTCGGGCTCGCCCCCGAGGCATCGCGCGAGCAGGTCGCCGACGCGGCCCGCGCCGCGGCGGAGGCCTTCGTGAGCTGGTCCCGTACGACGCCCGAGGCGCGGGCCGCGATCCTGGACCGGGCCGCGGACATCATGCAGCGGGAGTTCGAGCCGTGGACGGCGCTCGCGCAGGCGGAGACGGGCGCACCCACCGGGATCGCCCGCGGCATGCAGGTCGGCGTCGGGGTGGCCCGCTTCCGGCGGTACGCCAAGGGCGCCCTGGAGCCGGTGGAGAAGGGGCTGCCGCCGCAGGTCACCGAGGCCGGCCCGATGGGGCGGGCGAGCATCCTGGGCGCGCTGGAGGTCCGCCAGCCGGTCGGAGTGGTCACCTGCATCACCTCCTACAACAACCCGTGGGCGAACCCGGCGGGCAAGGTGGCCCCGGCCCTGGCCATGGGCAACACGGTGGTGGTCAAGCCGGCGCCGCAGGACCCGCTGTCGGTGTTCAGGATGGCGGACGCCCTGCACGAGGCCGGGGTGCCGGCGGGCGTGGTGAACGTGGTGAACGGCCGGTCGGTGGAGGTCGGCGAGGCCGCGGTGGATTCCCCGTACGTGGACATGGTGTCCTTCACCGGTTCCACGGCGGTCGGGCAGCGCATCGCGGAGGTCTGCGGCCGGTCCATGAAGCGGCAGCTGATGGAGCTGGGCGGCAAGGGCGCGGCGATCGTCCTGCAGGACGCGGACCTGGACGCGGCGGTGATGGGGATCGGGACGACCTTCTCCTTCTACTCCGGGCAGATCTGCACGGCCCCGACCCGGGTGATCGTGCACCGGTCGGTGTACGGGCAGCTGATCGAGAAGCTCACCGGCTACCTGGCCTTCATGAAGGTCGGCGACCCGGCGGCGGCCGGGACGGTGGTCGGCCCGGTGATCTCGGCGGCGCACCGGGACCGCGTGGAGTCGTACATCGAGCTGGGGAAGAAGGAGGGGGCGCGGATCGCGTACGGCGGCGAGCGCCCGGTGGTCGGTGACGGCCGCGGCTTCTACGTGGCCCCGACGCTGCTGGTGGACTGCACGAACGACATGCGGGTGGTCCGCGAGGAGATCTTCGGCCCGGTGGTGGTGGTCGTCCCCTTCGACGGGGGCGAGGACGAGGCCGTCGCGCTGGCCAACGACAGCGACTTCGGGCTGCTGAGCTACGTGTGGTCGGCGGATTCGGCCCGCGCGTTCCGCGTGGCGCGGCGGCTGCGGGCGGGCGGAGTGGGTGTGAACACCATCGGCCGGAACATGGAGGCGCCGTTCGGCGGCTTCAGGCGCAGCGGGGTGGGCCGTGACGTGGGCTCGTACGCGCTGCACGCCTACAGCGAGATGCAGTCGATCGTCTGGACGGGCTGAGGCGGTGGTCGTCCGTGTCCGGCCGGGGCGCGTCCCCGGCCGGACACGGACACCCCTCAGTCCTGCGGCCAGTTGTAGCCGAGGGACTCGGCTAGTGCGCGGCTGCCCTCGTGAAGGCGGGCGAACCCCTTCGGGTCGGACACCGCGAACTGCTCCAGCACGGCCGCCGCGCGGTCCTGCGGCGGGCTGCCGTCGTCGTACGGCAGGGGCCACTCGAAGAAAAGCCGCACGGGCCTGCCCTCCTGCGGGTCCTCGGCGCGGCCCGGGGGTGCGAACGCGAACCGGATCAGAGTCTTCTCCGGCTCGCGCCAGTCGGTGATGGCCCAGCACCGATCGATGTCCCACCGGCTCAGCAGGTCCGGCCGATCCCGCAGCCCGGCCTCGATCAGCCGCGCCGTACCTCGGGCGGGCCAGCACCAGGAGTGGTCCCCTTCGGCGCGTTCGAGCTCGGCGTCGTACGCGGCCGCGTCGAAGCGGTACGCGGGCGGCTGCGGGAGCGCCGCCCCGCGCCAGCCGTCCCACACCACCTCCGTGCCCTCCCGGCGGATCGTCACGTACAGGGCGCCGCAGCAGCTCTCGGCACAGTAGGCCGCGGCGAGCCGTACCTCCCGCGGCTGCGGTCCGGCGCGCAGGCGGCCGTTGTCGAGCAGCAGCTCCGGCCGGATGCAGGGTCCCACTTCGAACAGCGCGGGCAGCAGCGGGAGTCCGTCCACCAGGATCCGGGTCTCGACGGCGGACGTCGCCGCGGTGGTGTGGACGACGGCCACTTCCCAGCGGGGGAGCGGGCCCACCGCAGCCGTACGGGTGAAGGGCAGACGCGCGTTGCGCCGGATCCAGTCCGCCCGGCGCACCTCGGCGCCCTCTCCGACGTCCGCCCGCACCGCGGTCCACGGGGCCCCGGCCAGTAGCCGGTCCAGCCCGTCGAGCAGGGTCTCCCGGCGCCCGGGACCCCAATCGAGGAGTGCGGCGGGACCGCTGTGCAGGTCGAGGGCGGTCGAGAGGAGCAGCGTGTGGTGGGCGAGGGTCGGGGGCAGCCGGTCCGCCGCCGCGAGCACCCTCTCGTACACGGCCACGGCCGGCCCGTAGTCCAGGATGTCGGCCCGGTGGTCCAGCTGCCGGGACATCGAGTGCAGTAGCCGGAGTGCTGTGGAGATCAGTTCCGCGTCGTCCTCGGGGTGGGCGCGCAGCAGGCCGTGGAGGTCGGCGGCCTCGGCGACCCGGCGGGGCGAGCCCGCGGGCGGCCCCTGCCCCAGGGTGAGCAGGGCGGTCCGGGTGCCCCGGGCGTCACCTGCGGCGGCGGCCGCGCGCAGGGGTTTCAGCCGGTCGGAGCGGGTCCGGCCGCTCAGGATCAGCAGGGCGGATGCCTGCCGGTCGAGCCGGTCGAGCGCTGCGGCCGCGGGGGAACCGAGGCCCTGCAGCATGCCGAGGGCCTTCAGGTACGGCACGTCCTCGGCCTCGCCGAGACGGTTCAGCAGGGCCATGCCGACGCCGACGGCGGCGGCGGAGGTGCCGGTGCGGATCAGCTGCCGGGCGGTCCGCCGGGCCGCGTCCTCGTCCGCCGGGAAGAGCCGTGCGGCGTGCCCGTGCAGGATGTGGTGGGGCATCAGCAGGTCGGCGACCCGGCGGTGGACGGCTTCGGCGGCGCGTACCGGATCGGGGTCGGCCAGTGGCGGCAACAGTGCGGCCGCCACTGTCGAATGGGTCTTTTTCCAGGTCAGACCCTTGCCGGAAGGCTCCGGCGGGGATCCGTCGGGCAAGGGATAACCCTCGCTCGGGACTTGGCCGTCCGGCTCGATGCCATGGCGGAAGAGGGCGTAGTCGTACAGGGACGTCGTCCGGGGGGCGAGCGGCTCGCGCTCGTCGCGGACGCTCATCGGGCGGGGTGGGACTCGATTCCGTAGGTCATGCCGAGAGGGTGTCAGGCGGGGTCAGGACGCGTCCAGCGAAAATGCGGCCTCGCCGCGGACCCGTCCGTTGATCTGGAGCTGCACCAGGTGCTCGCCCGAGTGGTAGCGGCGGGTGGTGATCGGCTTGAAGGAGTGCCGCTTGGTGCCGCCGAGGGTTTCGCCGGGGGCCAGCGCGCGGGTGACGAGTTTGAACACCTTGGGGGTGCGGGTTCCGTTGGCCTTCGCGTGGTGCACGACGTAGTCGACGACCAGCTGCGCAGCGAGGGGGCCGGTGTTGGTCACCGCCCAGTCGAAGACGAGGTACTCGCCGACGGCGACCCGCGGGACGGCGACGACGGGGCCGCTCACGGTGACCGGCACGTCGGGGAAGTGGCCGAGCAGGGTCAGTGCCTCGGGCCGGCCGGCCTTGATCAGGGTGCGCAGCCCGTGCCGTACGACGCGGTCCGTCGTGGCCCCGGGCCCGGCCAGCCAGCGGGCCGCGGTCTCGACGGCGAGCTCGGGGTGGTCGCGGCTGATGTCGTTGAGGTGGTTGGAGACGGAGCGGCGGACGTATTCGGACGTGTCGCGGTAGAGGGCGTCCAGCACCGGCAGGGCCGGCCGCGGGTCGGCGACGAAGGCGGGCAGCTGCGGCGCCCACGGCAGCCGGGGCCGGGTGCCCTCGCTGGCGAGGCGGCGCACGTGCGGGTCCGGGTCGGCCGTCCATTCCTGTACGACGGCCAGGGCGCGGGCCGGGTCGGCGCGCAGGAAGGGCCGTACGGCGGATTCCGCGGTGAGCCGGGAGGTGAGGTCGTGCAGCAGGGCCAGCCCGGGCTCGAACACCTCCAGCCCGCGGACGGCTACGGCCTCGTTGACGGGGAAGGTCATCCACCCCGCGAAGGCGGGGTCGGCGAGGGCGGTGCGCACGACGGCCTCGAAGGCGGGCCATTCGGCGGGAAGGTCGTCGAGCACGGCGTCGCGGACGGCGGTGACGCGGCCGCTGTAGCTCAGTCCGTCGAGGGCGCCGGCGCGGGCGCGCAGGGCCGGCGCGGACCGGCGGCCGCCCGCGCGGGCGAGCAGCCGGGCCAGGGTGGTGACGGTGTCCGCGCTGAGGAGCTCATCGGCCGTGGGCATGGGCCCAGTCTTGCGGATGGCGCCCCGGTCCAGGGAGCTCATGGCGTCCGAGCTCTCGGATCCCATGTGGTGATGTCCGCGGCAAACCCGTCCGGACCCCTGTTACCACTGGTCACCGCAAAGTCACGAGGGAAAGTTTGAAAACGCCCAAAACGGGCATGGCTGCGGTTTCCGCATGCCGAAAGCCTCCTGGTCGAGCCTGCTGAAGCGTGGGCGCACCCGGAGATGAACCTTGTATTAAGTGCTTGTGAACTGTCCTGGTCTCAGGATTCCAAGGCATTCAGGGCTCATTGGTTCCGGACTTCAATCGTCCATATGTGGAATACGCACCATCTAACGTCCTGACCCATGACTCAGCTGGACGTTCGGCCTCAGGCCGGAGACACGGTAAGCGGCGTCGCCGAGGGCGACGTTCGCGGCAAGGGCCTCGGCAAGGGGTCCGTCGGACTGGTCGGAAGCGCCGTCATCGGCATCTCCACCGTCGCCCCCGTCTACTGCCTGACCTCGACCCTCGGCTCCACCGCCGGTGAGGTCGGCATGCAGATGCCCGCGATCTTCCTCGCCGGCTTCCTCCCGATGCTCCTGGTGGCCTTCGCCTACCGCGAGCTCAACAAGGCCATGCCGGACTGCGGCACCTCCTTCACCTGGACCGTCAAGGCCTTCGGCCCGCGGATCGGCTGGATGTGCGGCTGGGGCCTGGTGATCGCCACGATCATCGTGCTCTCCAACCTCGCGGGCGTCGCCACCTCGTACTTCTGGCTGCTGGCCGGCGAGATCACGAACAACGCGTCGATCGCCGCCCTGGACGACAACAAGCTCGTCCACATCGCCACCTGCCTCACCCTGATCGCCGTCGCGACCGCCATCAGCTACCGCGGCATGACCGCCACCAAGGGCGTCCAGTACGCCCTGGTCGGCCTCCAGCTCGTCGTGCTCGCCGTCTTCGTCGCGATGGCCTTCCAGAAGGCCTCCGCCGGCACCTTCGACACCGGCCTGGACTTCTCCTGGTCCTGGATGAACCCCTTCGCGGTCGAGTCCATGGCGGCCTTCACCGCCGGACTCTCGCTCTCGATCTTCATGTACTGGGGCTGGGACGCGTGCCTGGCCACCAACGAGGAGACCACCGGCTCCACGAAGACCCCCGGCCGCGCCTCGCTCATCGCGATGATCGTCCTGGTCGGCTCCTACCTGGCCACCGGCATCGCCGCCCAGATGGCCGTCGGCTCCGGCGGCGAGGGCCTCGGCCTCGCCAACGAGGAGACCTCCGACAACGTCTTCGCGGCCCTCGCCGGCCCCGTCATGGGCCCGGTCCTCGGCATCCTGCTCTTCGTGGCCGTCCTGGCCTCCGCCGCCGCGTCCCTGCAGACCACCTTCATCCCGGTGGCCCGCACGGTCCTCGCCATGTCGACGTACGAGGCCCTGCCGCCCTCCTACGCCAAGGTCCACCCGCGCTTCAAGACCCCGGGCCGCGCCACCGTCATGGCGGGCGTCGCGACCGGCGTCTTCTACACGGTCATGACCCTGGTCAGCGAGAACGTCCTGACCGACACGATCTTCGCGCTCGGCCTGATGATCTGCTTCTACTACTCGCTGACCGCCTTCGCCTGCGCCTGGTACTTCCGCGGCGAGCTGCGCCGCTCCTCCCGCGACCTGTTCTTCAAGGGCGTCTTCCCGGTCCTGGGCGGGCTGCTGCTGGCCGCGGTCTTCTGCAAGACCCTCTTCGACATGTGGGACCCGGCCTACGGCTCAGGCTCCACCGTCCTCGGCGTCGGCAGCGTCTTCATCATCGGCGTCGGCCTGCTGGCCCTCGGCCTGGTGATCATGTTCGTCACCGAGCGCCGCAGCCCGGCCTTCTTCCGCGGCGAGGTCCTGACGAAGTCCACCCCGGCCCTGGTGGTCGAGGACTGACCCTCCCCGCGCGCCCCCGCCCCACCCGCTGAGTCATGCCCACGGCCCCGGATCGATTCCCCCGATCCGGGGCCCCGGGCGTTCCGGGCCCCGGGCGCTGCGCGCCGATTCCCGGCCCGAGTGGGGCGCGGGCGGTGACCCGGGGTGCGTCGGGGTCGTTGGGCGGGGCATGAATGCCTTGAAGCGCAGCCTCGCCGCCCTCGTCGTCTCCGGTGGCGCCGCCCTCGCACTCACCCCCGTCGCCGCGCACGCCGACGAGCCGGCCGTCCAGGCGCCCCCGGTCGCCGGCCGCGTCGTCGACATCGTCGACCACCCGACCCAGGCCGTGGACGACACCAGGACGGCGGTGGGCGTGACCACCTCGGCGGCCGGATCCGCGACCCGGGCCACGGACTCCTCCCTCAAGGGCGCCGGCTCGGCCCTGGCGGCCGGCCTCCCCAGGCCCCCGAAGGTCGAGTGACCCGGGGAGCACCGGTACGAGCCGATCGGCGACCGGGAGGCCGGGATCTCCGACGGCGGCGCTCGTTGAGCAGCGCATGATCCTTTGGCTGCTCAACCACCTCAGCACCTTCGTCATCGCCGTCCTCCTGGTCGGCGGCCTCACCGCCCTGGCCGTGGCCGGGAGCGTGGCCGCCCGCCGCCGCTTCCCGCACCTGGCGGGCGGCGACCACAACGAGATGGTCGGGGTCGCGCTCGGCATGTTCGGCGCGATCTACGGCATCATCCTCGCCTTCGTCGTCGTCACCCTGTGGACCCAGGTGGAGACCACGCAGAGCATCGTCGCCAGCGAGGCCACCGACCTGGCCCTCGTCGTGCGCAGCGCCGACGCCTTCCCGCCGGCCGACCGCGCGAGGATCAACGAGGCGGTCGGCGCGTACGCGCACGCCGTCGTCGAGGTCCAGTGGCCGCTGATGCGCCAGGGGGAGCCGAGCTACGAGGCGACCGCGGCGCAGACGCGCGCCCTGTACGCGGCGCTCCAGGCGTACGAACCGCAGGGCGCCCGCGCCGAGACCTTCTACGCCGAAGCGGTCTCGCGCCTCAACGACGTCGCCGCCCAGCGCCGGGCGCGCATCGCGATGGCCGAGACCTCCCTCCCGGTCCTGCTCCAGGTGCTGGTGTACGGCGGCGCGCTCGTGATCGTCCCGCTCACCTTCCTGTTCGGGCTGCGCAGCCTGAAGATGCAGCTGCTCTTCGTATCGGCGGTGGCCGGGCTGATCGGCTTCAGTCTGCTCCTGGTGGTGGCACTGGACCGGCCCTTCGCGGGGGACCTCAGCGTGACCCCCGAGCCCTACAAGGAGGCTGCCCTGGCGCAGTTCTGGGCGGCCGGCTGACGGGTCCCCGGCCCGCTCCGACGGGCCCGGGGCCTGTCAAGTCCCGAACGTCCGCGACGTGACGCGATGCGCGCGCCGGGGCTGACTGGAGAGACGGTTCTCCCTGTCCCTCCAGCCCCGAGGAGCCTCCCATGGCCCGCACCGGCATCCGACGCGTCGTCCTGTTCACCGCTGTCGCCACCCTGGCTCTGGCCGCCCTGGTCGTCGTGGCCGTCTCCTCCGGCCGCGGCGCCTCCGCGACCATCGAGAAGCCGCCGAACACCCACTCCGCCACGGCCACGAAACGCCCCGCCGCCGAGGAGCGGGGCGGCATCCTCGGTGAGGGCGGGGGATCCGGCCAACGCCTGTGGTCGGTGTTCAAACACCTCTGGACGAGCACCGGCATGGCCAAGGCATCGCCGGAAGAGACCCCGTCGCCGCCGGACACCGGCCGGACGGCCGCCGTCGCCCTCTCCCGTACGGCGTCCTAACCCCACGTGCGGGAACAGAGCACCAGCCGGTAGCCGTCGGGGTCGGCGACGGTGACGCCCCACTCGTCCCAGTACGGATTGTGGGCGGCCACCCGTGTCCCGCCGTGCTCGACCAGCCGCCGGACGAGCGCCTCGTCGGGGGCCTCGCCGAGGTAGACCACGAACAGGTCGTCGACGGTGGGGGCGGGCAGGACCGGGTTCGAGGCGTCACGGGTGAGCTCGAAGTGCCAGCCGCCGCCGGCCGGTCCGACCATCAGCAGGTCGTGCTCGCCGGGCACGCTCTCGGCGCTCCGCCACTGGACTTCCAGCCCGAGTCCGTCGACGTAGAACCGCTCGGCGGCCGCGAGGTCGAGGGAGGGCCGGGCGACGCGGACATGGGTACGTGAATCGATCATGATCGGAAGGGTACGGAAGCCCACCGGTCCGGAGTGGTCCGAGCGCACGGGCAGACTTGGCCGGTATTGGCCGCGCGGCCCGGGTGCGCAGATTCCGCTTGCTGCCGGGGTACGCGTTCCGGCTGTGCGGGAGCGGGGCGGACGGCCGTTCCCCATGCCTGCTGCCGGTGGGCGAGTATTGGCCAAATAGAGTCTGACCTGCGGAAATGCATTTCTCCGGGCGAGCGGTGCCCGCCTAGGATTGATCCCGCTGAACGGCTCCGGGCGACCGGTTGCATGCTGCTTTCACGGGGGGAGCGGCAGGGCCGCACGAGGTCTCCAGGGAGCCGTTCAGCCCTTGTTCCAGGTCTGCGGGCCCGATCCCACGCGACCGCCGACCGCGGCCCCGCCCGCCCGAACCCTGCTGCCATCCCTGACCCGAGCGGGCGGTGGTCCGGCGACGCGACGGCCGGCTCACCGGCCGGGGCCCTTCTGACGGGGCCCCGGCCGGCGAGCACCGGTCGTCAGGCGCCCAGGTGGTGAGCCTCAACCCATTCCTTCTCGCCCTCGACCTCGCAGTTCGAGGCGTACAGGGGGCCGATCTTCGCCGGAACGCCCGCGAACGACGAGCAGTTCGAGCCGAAGGCCTTGTGGCCGCCGGAGAAGTAGTCGATGTCGACGCCGTCGTTGGCCAGGGCCGCGCCGGCGCCGCCCAGCAGGATGCCGGCAGCGAGGACAGACGCCGTCAGGGCAGAGCGAATACGCATGACACTCTCCTAAGAATCCGATGACGCGCCGGACAGACGGCACGCGACCAGCTCAACATCACGGAGAGTTCACGGGAAACGGTGTTTCACCCCAATGGCGGTCACCCTCTGTGACCCCATGTGTGTCAGGAGCCCGAGCCTGCCGTGACCCCGGCCAGGAACGCGCCCCAGCTCGCCGTCGTGACGGCCAGCTCGGGGCCGGCCGTCACCTTGGAGTCCCGCACGTGGACGGCGTCCGCGCAGGAGGCGACCTCGACACAGTTGTCGCCGTCGCCGCTGCTGTAACTGCTCTTGAACCACCGCAGCTGGGAGCTGTTCACAGGGATCCTCGCATTCGCATCAACAGGGCCCTGCTGTCCGCAGGATTGAGGGCCTGGATGCGAAGTTTGGCATACCGCAGGTGAAGGAGACTGAGGTCTTTCGGGTCATTCAGTACGCGGCCCGACTGCTGGCCCTCGCTGTAGCCCACCCACTCGTGGTCCTGGGTTTCGAGCAGGCAGAAGGGGCCGCCGAGGCCCGCGTGTTCCGGGCTGACGAGCGGCATGATCTGCAGGTCCACATTGGGGAGTTGCCCGCACTCCAGCAGGTGGTCGATCAGCCGGCGGGTCACCTCCGGTCCGCCGGTCTGCCTCAGGATCACGGCCTCGTCGATGATGAAACTGAAGACCGTGTACGGCGTGCGGAACAGGAGTTGCTGTCGCTCCAGCCGGGCCGCGATGCGCTCCTCTACCTCCTCGGCGGTGGGTGGCGGCAGGACGGCGTCCACCAGGGCCCGTGCGTAGGCCTCCGGCTGCAGCAGCCCCGGAACCGACCGGCACTCGTAGGTATTGAGGATGACGGCGCCCTCCTCCAGCTCCGCCCACCGCCGGAACCAGGACGCCAGCCCCTGTCGGCGGGACAGCCGCTTCGCCGCGATGTCGATCACACCGAAGGTGTCCAGCACGGCTTCGGTCTTGCTGATGAACTTCCGGGACGGATGGCGGCGGCCCTGCTCGACCGAGCCGACGTACTGGACCGAGTAGCTGATCAGCGGGGCCAGTTGCTCCTGCGTCAGGCCGGCGCGCCTGCGGGATGCCTTGACCGTCTCGCCGAAGCTGCGCAGGGTGTCATCCGGTTCGACCTCGCCGTCACCGCTGTCGTCGGCACTCACCATGGCGGTCACCTCCCCGACAGGAAGCCTCACGCACGGTGACTCCCACTGTCCAGGAAGTGGACTCGTACAGTTGGTTTGTACGAGTCCGGGTTGTGTTGAACGAGCCTGGTCGGGCGGGATGTTGGCGCCATGACCGCACCTTCCGGCCCCGCCCGGACCCTCGTACGCGTGTTCACTCAGCGTTTCAGTTCCACCCGCCGCGGCGCCCGCCTCGCCCGCCAGATGGCCCTCGTCGAACTGCACGACTGGGGCATCCCGGAGTCCACCGCGCTCTCCGCGGACGCCGGACTCCTCGTGGCCGAGCTCGCCGCCAACGCCGTGGCCCACGGACGGGTTCCCGGGCGGGACTTCGAGCTCAAACTGACGCTGCTGGAAGGGATCCTGCGCGTCGAGGTCTCCGACGCCCGGCGGGACCGGCGCCCCGCCGTACAGCCGCACATCTACCAGGCGGAAGGCGGCTACGGGCTGCGTATCGTGGACGCCGTCGCCGCCGACTGGGGGGTCACGGACCGGCTCATCGGCAAGACGGTCTGGGCCGAGCTGGGGTGGTGACGGACGCGTCCGACGCCGCTGTGCCGGTCCCCCGTCGTGCCGCGTGTAACCGCCGGATAAGCTCCGCCTGCCCGTACGGCTGTGATGGTCACAAGGCCCGGGCGCTGTTGAACTGGGGGGTTCATGAGATTGCTGCCCATGGGCAGAAGAATGCGGAGCAGACACGGGCGGGGGAACATCCTCGCCCCGGGGGCCCTGGTGCTGGCCCTGCTGGCCTCGCTCACCGGCCAGGCGGCCGGTACCGCGCTCGCGGCGCCGTCCGGGCCGACCGCTGCCGCTTCGCCGCAGCAGGGGGCCGCGAAGGCAGGCCCGCAGGCGCCGTCCACGGCGTCCTCGAAGACGGATCCCGGGGCCGACCGCGAGGCCGCGGTGCGTGCACTGCAGAAGAGCCAGGTGGCCGCGGCCTGCCCCGCGGACCTGGCGCCGCAGGCGATCGTCAGGTGCGGGGTCGACGCGGGCAAGAGCGTCTCCTTCTCGCTGACCCTGCCGCAGCAGCAGGACATGGTCCGCTACCAGGCCGTCACGACCCAATCGCGGGTGTCCACCAAGCTGCTCGCGCCGGACGGCACCGAGGTCGGCTGCCGGCCCGTCGACGGCGTCGCCCACTGCCCGACGAGCCGGGCGGGGACGTATTCGCTGCAGTTCACCAACCTCGAGGACGTCCGCAGCGACCTGTCGGTCTCCTACCTCGCGCTGCTCTCCGCCACCACCTGCAAGACCGTGGGCGCAGCCGACAGCAGGCTCGGCGCCCCGACCGTCTTCCAGGCACCGGTGGTGCCGCTCGCCTCCGCGGGTGACTGCTACACCCTGGCCCTTGCCGCGAACGACATGCTGCGCGTGCGCGCCCATACGCCCCACGTGTTCACGGGTGTCTACGACGGCGCCGGGAACAAGCTCTGTTACCAGCAAGGCAGCGAGAACCTCGACTGCAGGCTCACGGGCGTGGCGCCCTTCCGGGTCGTGACCACGGCGACCAACGGCGTGGAGCTTCCCCACCAGCTCACCTTCGCCCGGCTCTCCAAGCCGGAAGGGTGCCCCGTGGTGGAGCCCCAGGCGTTCGGCACGTCGCCGGACCTGAGCTCCACGGTGCCGTGCCGCGTGCTGCGGGCCACGGAGTCCGCCCGGTACACCTTCGGTCCCGTCGTCACCAAGGACCACTACGCGCCCCTGGGGCACTTGCTCTCCTCGGACGGAACGCTCGTCGGCAACGACTGCGCGTACGGGGCCTGCGACCTGGCAGCCGGTGACTACACCTGGGCGAACCACACCCAGGTGCTGGACAGCTCCCCGTTCGGCATGGCCTTCCACTCGGTCAAGGAGGTCCGTGGCTGCACCGCGACCCACGACAACGCAATGGTGGCCGGTCCTGTCAACGTCGCCTTCGGCGGGCCCGGGCAGAAGCTCTGCCTCACCCTGCCGACGGCCACGGGCCAGGGCGTGTACCTGATCAACCGCCTCGCCCCCAACGGGCTGCGCGTCGTGGTCCACGACGCCGTGGGCGGGCGGCAGTGCGAACTGGACGGCTCCAATGGCGACACGGCCGTACCCTGCAGGCTGACCGGCACGGCCCCGTTCCGCGCGGTGCTCAGCGGCACTCCGGCCACGTCCTACGGACTGGCTGTCCACCGAACCGGGGAGCACGCCGGCTGTGCCGCATGGCCGCGGACCGGTTTCGACGGTTCCGCGGGTGTCCAGGTCCCCTCGAACCAGGTGACCTGCCTGAGCATCCCGGCCGACCAGCACTCCACCGCCGAGATCATGGACTTCGTCGATTCCGACAACCGGCGGTCGAGCGGGATCCAGCTGGTCGACGCCTCGGGCACCGTGGCGTGCAGGGGGAGTGCCCCCCTCGTCTGCCGGCTCACTCCCGGGGTGGCCTACACCGCGCTGCTGGCGAGCAACGGGTGGTACTCCGTCAAGCTGGCCCGGCGGGACGTCTCGTCGGCAGCTGCCTGCACGGCCACGGCGCCCACCAAGGTCGGCGGCCCGTCCACTCCCGTCGTGCTCGGTTCGCCCCTGGACGCACGCTGCCTGCAGATCAGCGGCGCCGCAACCGACAAGTACTGGCTGGGCGACCGCATGCCCGGCCGATACCTGAAGGACAGCACCTCCACGTGGCTGACGGTCGTCGATGCGGACGGCAAGCTGCTCTGCCAACAGGCGAGCAGTCTTCCGTGCAAGGTGACCGGCTCGACCTCGTACAAGGCGGTCCTGACCCCCCACGGCCCGTGGGACCAGCCCATCCACAGCGCCATGGACATCTGGAAGGTGGGCACGGCCGGCGGCTGGGCGCCCGAGTGCACGGCCAACCCGATCTCCGTCGACGGCTTCCCGCTGCGCAACGGTGTGCTCTCCGAGACCTCGACCGCCCATTGCGCCGTGGTCGACATGAAGCCCGGCGAGTCCTTCTACGTCACCGGCATCAGGAACCCTTCCGCCAAGAACACGCCCCCTCCCGCGCTGAGTCTGCACAGCGGCAGCGAGTGGGGCAGCGACAGCCCCCGGTACTCCTGCAGTCAGCGATGGGACTTGTTCAGCGCCGAGTGCGAGGCGGACCCCGAGGCCGAGCCCTCCCGGGCGCTCCTGATGCTGAGCGCCGACCGGACCCCGACACCGACCGTCTACAGCGTGCGGGCGGTCTGCGGCCGGTGCTACGCCCCGGACATCGAGGCGCCCGCCTCGATCGGCCCCGACACCAGCGCGGTGAACACGCAGACCCAGGCCGTTGTCCGAGGTACCTCGCTCACCCTGAACACCCGGCTGAAGCTGGTTCGTGCCGGGAGCGACAAGCAGCCGGTACTGACCCCGGTCTCCGTCACCGACGACCGCACCGCGCTGACCGTCCAGGTGGACACCAGGGGCCTGGAGCCCGGCCAGTACGACGTGGTGCTCGACGGCGTCGGGTACACCGCGGGAGTGCCCTCCCAGGGCTACCTCCCCAAGGCGTACACGGTCACCCCCGAGGACACCACGGGCAAGGGCAGGTTCGTGCCGATCGGTCCGTCGCGGTTCCTGGACACCCGTGAGGGCGTCGGGGCGCCGAAGGCCCGGGTCGGGGCGGGCGGGGTGGTCACGCTCCAGGTCGCGGGCGTGAAGGGCGTACCGGCCACCGGTGTGACGGCCGTGGTCATGAACGTCACCGCCGTCGGCCCGACCGCGGCCGGGCACGTCATGGTCTACCCGAACGGCCGGCCCCAGCCCACCGTGTCGAACATCAACTTCAGTGCCGGGCAGATCGTGCCCAACCTGGTGACCGTCGCCGTCGTCAACGGCAAGGTCGACCTGCGCAACCACGCGGGATCCGTCGACCTGGTCGCCGATGTCACCGGCTACTACACGGACAAGGGCCCCGGCTCGGCGCTGACCCCCCTCACGCCGTCCCGGTTCCTGGACACCCGTGAGGGCGTCGGGGCGCCGAAGGCCCGGGTCGGGGCGGGCGGGGTCGTCACGCTCCAGGTCGCGGGCGTGAAGGGCGTACCGGCCACCGGTGTGACGGCCGTCGTCATGAACGTCACCGCCGTCAGCCCGACCGAGGCCGGCTTCGTCACCGTCTACCCCAACGGGCAGGCGGTCCCCGGGGTCTCGAACCTCAACTTCACCGCCGGGCAGATCGTCCCGAACCTGGTCACCGTCCCGGTGGTCAACGGGAAGGTCGACCTGCGCAACCACGCCGGTTCCGTGGACCTGGTCGCCGATGTCACCGGCTACTACTCGGCCACCGGATCCACCTTCGCCGCGGCCCCGCCGGTACGGCTCCTCGACACCCGCACCGCCATCGGGGGCCACCCCGCGCCGGCGGGCAGTGGCGAGACCGTCAACCTCAAGGTGGCGGGCGTCGAGGGAGTACCGGCGACCGGCGTGACGGCCGTCGTCCTCAACGTCACCGTCACCGCACCCGCCTCGGACAGCTTCCTGATCGTCTACCCGCACGGAGTGGCGCGACCGAACGTGTCGAACCTCAACTTCCGCAGCGGGCAGACCATTTCGAATCTGGTCGTCGTCCCCGTCATCGACGGCCGGGTGAGCTTCTACAGCCCGTACGGACCCGTCGACGTGATCGCGGATCTGAACGGCTACTTCACCGGCTGACCGGCCGGCGAAACGGCGAGGGGCCCGTCCGATCCATCGATCGGACGGGCCCCTCCGTCTTTTCGGCCCGGTCAGAGGTACTGGGCGAACGCGTCCAGCGTGCGCAGGACTTCCGGCTTCGTGGCCGAGGGGAGCTGGAGGACGACCTCCTCGATGCCGAGGTCGGCGTAGTGGGCCAGCTTTCCCGGGCTGGGGTGCACGGCGTACGGGACCACCTGGAGGGTCTTGGGGTCGCGTCCGGCGGTCTCCCAGATCCGGCGCAGTACGGGCAGGGACTCGGTGAGGCCGCCACCGCCGATGGGGAGCCAGCCGTCGGCGTGGTCGGCGATGGCGGCGAAGAGCTTGGGGCCGGCCGCGCCGCCGATCAGGGTGCGCGGGCCGTACAGGGGTGCGCCGGGGCCGAGTTCGCGCGGGGTCTGGACCGGCTTGGGGTGGGCGGTGCTGGCCTGGACGGAGGAGTACTGGCCCACGTACGCGGTGGGCTCGGGGGACCACAGGGCGCGCATCAGTGCCATCCGGTCGCGGACCAGGTCGCGGCGGGTGGGCCACTCGACGCCGTGGTCGGCGGCCTCCTCGACGTTCCAGCCGTAGCCGATGCCGAGGGTGAAACGGCCGTGGGAAAGGTGGTCCAGGGTGGCGACCTGCTTCGCGAGGCCGATCGGGTCGTGCTGGGCGACCAGGGTGATGCCGGTGCCGAGGTGGAGCCGCTCGGTGACGGCGGCGGCCTGGCCGAGGGCGACGAAGGGGTCGAGGGTGCGTCCGTACATCTCGGGGAGTTCGCCGCCCATGGGGGCGGCGGTCTCGCGGGCGACCGGGATGTGGGTGTGCTCGGGGAGGTAGAGGCCGGAGAAGCCGCGCTCCTCCAGGCTGTGGGCCAGTCGAACGGGGGAGATGGTGCGGTCGGTGAGGAAGATGGTCGTGGCGATCCGCATGTGTTCTGGCACCTCCGAGACGTGGGACCCGCCACGGTACGGGCTGGGCCCACGAATGTTGAGGGGGCGTCAGGTCGCGGGGTGCCGGTTCAGCCGCGCGGGTAGCGGGCCAGCCAGCCCGGGGTGGAGAGGGCGGGGCCGTGCAGGGACGGGCCCTGGGTCAGCTCCAGCGCGAAGTCGTCGGCGAGTTCCAGCAGCGCGGCGCGGCCCTCGAGCTCGGCGAGCCAGGCCGCCGGAAGGGCGGTCTCGCCGTGCAGGGCGCCGAGGAGGGCCCCGCACAGGGTGCCGGCGGCGATGGAGTCGCCGCCGTGGTTGACGGCGAGGCGCAGGCCGTGCGGGACGTCCTCGGCGACCAGGGCGCAGTAGACGGCGACGGCGAGGGCGTCCGCCGCGTCCTCGGGCCCGTCGCTGTCGGGGGAGAGGGCTTCGACGGCCTCGGGCCCGGGCGAGCCCTGGGTGACCGCGGCCAGGGCGCGCTGGAGGGCGTCCGTGACGGGCTGGTGCCCGGGGCGGGCGCCGAGCAGGCCGAGGGCGCGCTGCACGGCGGAGTCGAGGGAGTCGCCGCGGATCAGGCCGTGGACGACGACCGCGATGGCTCCGGCCGACAGGTGGGCGGTGGGGTGGCCGTGGCTCTGCGCTGCGCATTCGACGGACAACTGGAGGACGAGGGCGGGCTCCCAGCCGACCAGCAGCCCGAAGGGGGCCGAGCGGGAGGCGGCGGCCGCGTCGCGGGCGGTGGGGTTCTTCGGCTGGTCGAGGGTGCCGAGGACGTCGTCGGCGAAGCCGGTCAGGCAGGCGCGGTGCGGGGCGCGGCGGGCGTAGAGCCACTCCTCCTGCGCCAGCCAGCCGTTGTCCTTGCGGCGCTCGTCGGGGCCCCAGTCGTGCTGGGTGGCGGCCCAGCGCAGGTACGCGCGGTGGATGTCGGTGGGCGGGTGCCAGGCGCCGGTGTCGCGGCGTACGTGGGCCCGGATCAGCCCGTCCACCGTGAAGAGGCTGAGCTGGGTGGCGGCGGTGATCCGGCCGCGGCGCCCGTGGGCGGGCGCGGGCCCGGTCAGGCCGTCCGGGCCGTGGGCCTCGCGCACGGCGTCGAGGGAGAGGTCGGCGGCGGGGGCGCCCAGGGCGTCGCCGAGGGCGGATCCGAGGAGGGTGCCGCGGACCCGGCTGCGGAAGTCCTGCTGCTCGACGCGGCCCCAGAGGCCGGTGGCGATGCCCCGGCCGAGGGTGCGGTTCGCCCTGTCGGGGGCGGGTCCCGCGCCGCCGCCGCGGACGGGGCCGGAGGCGGGGGCGGTGGCCGCGTGGCCGGTGGCGCCGGGGCCGTGCGCGGACGCGGCCGGACCGCCGCCGGCCGGGCTCGCGCCCGGGCAGCCCGCCGGGCCGGGGGCTCCTGCCGGGGCGGTGGGGGCGGGGGCGTGCAGGGAGATGGCAGGGGCGCCGGCGGCCGGGTTCCCGCCCGGGCCGGGGCCCGGCGTGGAGCCCGTGTCGTTCGTACCGTTCACTGCGTCCGTCCCCGGCACTGCGCCCCCCGCTGACCAGTCCACTCGATGCCCGGCTCCCCTACCCGTACCCACCGCGCACGCGAACCCGCACTGTAGTGGACACGATCGGTCGAATCCGGAAGTGATCCGCCAAGGGGCGCGTAAGTGAGCGTAGATCGGCCAGAATCCGAACGCTTCCGGCCGCGAACTGGTGGGTGGCACGTTTTGCCAGTTGCCTTCGAGCCGGTCGTTTTCGGTCACGCCTCGTTCATCCGACGTTCTCCGCAGCCGCCCAGCCTCGGAGCCATGAAGAAGGCCCTCCTCGCCGCGACCGTCGTCGCCACCGCACTCACCGCCTCCCTGGTCGCGGCCCCGCTCGCCTCCGCCTCCGGCCGGGACCGGAGCGACCGCTCCGCCATCCCGTTCACCGAGGCCACCGTCACCGCCGGGGCCGACGGCTCCTTCACCCTCCGGTGGAAGGCCCGCGGCACCGATCGCGTCGAGATCAGGGCGAACGGCAAGGTCGTCGCCAAGGGCGGCGCCCAGGGCCGGGCCGTGGTCACGGGCCTGGACCTCCTCGTCGGCTGACCGCCGCCGGGAGGAGACGGCGCGGACCCGGCCGGACGCCACACCGGCCGGGCCCGCCCGCCACCGGTCAGTCCAGTACGGGCAGCAGCTCCGGCAGGTGGCCGTCAGAGGCGCGGGCCGCGTCCTGCCGCTCCTGCGGCACCTCCCCGTACAGCGTCGTACGGGGCTTCGCCGGCCGTCCCGCCGCCTCCGCGACCGCGACCAGGTCCTGGACCGACTTGTACGAGCCGTAACTCGAACCGGCCATGCGCGAGATGGTCTCCTCCATCAGCGTCCCGCCCAGGTCGTTCGCCCCGGACCGGAGCATCTCGGCCGCGCCCTCCGCCCCCAGCTTCACCCAACTCGTCTGGATGTTGGGGATGTGCGGGTGCAGCAGGATCCGGGCCATCGCCGTCACCGCCCGGTTGTCGCGGACCGTCGGGCCGGGCCGGGCGATGCCCGCCAGATACACGGGCGCGTTGGTGTGGATGAACGGGAGCGTGACGAACTCCGTGAAACCACCGGTCTGCTGCTGGATCCGGGCCAGCGTGCGGAAGTGGCCGAGCCAGTGCCGCGGCTGGTCCACGTGCCCGTACATCATCGTGGACGAGGAGCGGATCCCGAGCTCGTGCGCGGTGGTGACGACGTCGATCCAGTCCGCCGTCGGCAGCTTGCCCTTGGTCAGGACCCAGCGGACCTCGTCGTCCAGGATCTCCGCCGCGGTCCCGGGGATCGAGTCCAGGCCCGCCTCCTTGGCCGCCGTCAGCCAGTCCCGTACGGACATCCCCGTGCGGGCCGCCCCGTTGACCACCTCCATCGGCGAGAAGGCGTGCACGTGCATGCCGGGGACCCGCTGCTTCACGGCGCGCGCGATGTCGAAGTAGGCCGTCCCGGGCAGGTCCGGGTGGATCCCGCCCTGCATGCACACCTCGACCGCGCCCACGTCCCAGGCCTGCGCGGCCCGGTCGGCGACCTGGTCGAGGGAGAGGGTGTAGGCGTCGGCGTCCGTGCGGCGCTGCGCGAAGGCGCAGAAGCGGCAGCCGGTGTAACAGACGTTGGTGAAGTTGATGTTCCGCGTGACGATGTAGGTGACCTCGTCGCCCACGACCGACCTGCGCAGGTCGTCGGCGATGCGGCACAGCGCGTCCAGGGCCGGTCCGTCCGCGTGCAGCAGCGCCAGCGCCTGCGCGTCCGTCAGCCCCTGCGGATCGTCGGCGGCCTGCGCGAGCGCGCCCCGTACGTCGGTGTCGATGCGCTCGGCCACCATGCCGGGGGCCGCGGCCTCCCGCAGCGCCTCCCAGTCGCCGTACACCTCGTCGAAGTCCTCGCGGCGGTCGCCGGTACGGCCCTCGGCGTCGATGGCGGTGTGCAGATCCGTGCGCCCGTACGCCGTGAAGCCCTCGTCCGGCTCCTGCCACGGCCTGCCCTCGACCGGCGCGCCCTCGTCGGCCAGCCCGGTCTGCGCATCGGCCAGCGCCCGTACGTGCGGCAGCAGCCGGGGGTCCAGCCAGGGCTCGCCGCGCTGCAGGAACTCCGGGTAGACGGTCAGGCGTTCGCGCAGCTCGAAGCCGGCGGCGGCGGTGCGCGCGGCCAGCTCCTCGATGTGCGGCCAGGGGCGCTCGGGGTTGACGTGGTCGGGCGTCAGCGGCGAGACCCCGCCCCAGTCGTCGATGCCCGAGCCGATGAGCAGCGCGTACTCGGCGTCCACCAGGTTCGGCGGGGCCTGGATGCGGGCGCTCGGGCCCAGGATGTGCCGGGCGACGGCGATGGCGGCGGCCAGCTCCTCCAGTTCCGCGTCCGGCATGCCGCGCATGGCGGTGTCCGGCTTGGCGCGGAAGTTCTGGACGATGACCTCCTGGATGCCGTGGTAGGCCCGCTGGATCCGCCGGAGCTCGAAGAAGGCGTCGGCCCGCTCCTCGTAGGACTCGCCGATGCCGATCAACACGCCGGTGGTGAAGGGCACGTTGGAGCGGCCCGCGTCCTCCAGCACCCGCAGGCGCACCGCCGGGTCCTTGTCGGGGGAGCCGTGGTGGGGGCCGCCGGGCTCGGACCACAGGCGGGTGGCGGTGGTCTCCAGCATCATGCCCATGCTCGGTGCGACCGGCTTGAGCCGCTGGAAGTCGGACCACGACATGACCCCGGGATTGAGGTGCGGCAGCAGGCCGGTCTCCTCCAGGACCCGGATCGCCATCGCGCGCACGTAGGCGAGGGTGTCGTCGTAGCCGTGCGCGTCGAGCCACTCGCGGGCCTCGGGCCAGCGGTCCTCGGGGCGGTCGCCGAGGGTGAAGAGTGCTTCCTTGCAGCCCATCGCCGCGCCCTTGCGGGCGATGTCGAGGACCTCGTCGGGGGAGAGGTACATCCCGTGGCCGCTCTTGCGGAGCTTCCCGGGGACGGTGACGAAGGTGCAGTAGTGGCACCTGTCGCGGCAGAGGCGGGTGAGGGGGATGAAGACCTTGCGGGAGTACGTGATGACGCCGGGCCGCCCGGCGGCGGCGAGCCCGGCGTCCCTTACTCGTGCGGCGGATGCGGCGAGGTCCTTGAGGGCCTCGCCGCGCGCCTGGAGGAGTACGGCCGCCTCGGTCGCGTCGAGCGCGACGCCGTCGCGGGCCCGCCGGAGCGCGCGGCGCATCGCGTTTTCGGTCGGAGCGTCACTCGGAGTGGTCATGGGCCGAGCATACGATCCGACGTTCCGGAGGTGGTGTGGCTCATCTCATCAGCTCACCCGCGTTGACCAGCAGCGACTGGCCGGTTATCGCCCGAGCCCGGTCGGAGGCGAGGAACACGGCGGAGTCCGCGACGTCCCCGTCGGTGGCGAGGTCGGGCAGTGCCATCCGCCGGGTGAGGCGGGCGTGGACCTCGGCCTCGGGGACGCCCTCGGTGTGCGCGGTGAAGGTGACGAAGGCCTGCACGGGCGGGCCCCACATCCAGCCGGGGAGCACGGTGTTGACGCGGATCCGGTACGGGCCGAGCTCGCGGGCCATGGAGTACATGGCGGAGGTCAGCGCGCCCTTGGAGGCGGCGTAGGCGGCCTGCTGCACCTCGTTGGGCGCGGCGACGGCGGACTGCGTTCCGATGATCACGACGGATCCGCCGCGTTCCTTGAGGCCGGGGAGGCAGGCCCGGGTCATGCGCAGGGTCCCCAGCAGATTGACGTCGATGATCTGCTGCCAGGTCCCGAGGTCCGCGTCCTCCAGCCCCCCGAAGTAGGAGTCCCAGGCGGCCACGTGCACGACGGCGTCGATGTGGCCGAAGCGCTCCCGGGCGAGCCCGGCGAGGGCCTCGCACTGGGCCTCGTCGGTGATGTCGGTGGCGAGGTGGGCGGTGTGGGTCCCCTCGGGGTCGATCTCGGCGGCGCACTTGGCGAGATTCGCCTCGGTGCGCGCCCCGAGCACGGCGTTGCCCCCGTCCCGGACGACGGCGGCGGCCACCTGGTGCCCGAGCCCGGCCCCGACGCCGGAGACGATGACGGTCTTCCCTTGCAACAGCATGACGGACCTCCGGGCGCACACGGTGTATCTGACGGTGCGTCAGGCTACGGTGCGGGCGCGGCGGTGTGAAGGGGCGCGGCGCCCCTCGCCCGGCCCCGCCGGGCAGCGTCTCCAGGGTGTTCCCGGCCGGCTCCTCCGCTGCGCGGAGCACGGTCGCCGCCGGTGCGGCCCGGCCGACCACTGCCAACCGTCCGGATCGGCACCCCGCGCGGATGCCGCCCGCGCCTTGAGGTCACGGGACGTGCGGCTCCCCTGCCGGGGGCGGGGCCTGAGGGGCCGCGGCCTGCGGCGACCGGCGGTCGCGCAGTACGCGGGCGATGTCGATGTCCGTCGTGAGGGCGCTCAGCCGGGGAGGGGTCCGGGAGTCGTCCAGGACGACGGCGTGGAGGTGGTCGCCGACCTGCGGAGGGGGTACGTCCGGCGACCACCAGGACGGATGCTTGGCCTGGTCGACGAAGCCCGTGACGCCATCGGCATCGACCCGAGATCCGAACGGGGCGACGGCTGTGACGACGACGTCGATCTCCTGATGATTGACCGGTTTCATTCAGAACTCCAGAACGGTGGACCGACGCGGATCCTCAGCTGCTGATCACGGTCGACGAGGTCTGCGACGACGCCGGTGACGAGCTCGCCGACCTCTGGAACGCCGCCGCCCGCCGCGGGGCCGCCCGGGTTGCCGGATCCATCGCTCACGCGGCGCCCTCCCCCGGGCTCGAATCGAACACACCTTTGCACGGTGCGGCGGGCGTGGCCAAGTGCGTTGTTCGGTGGCGCACATGTCCCGCGTCGACGGCTGATCCTGTTCGGGGGATGATCGGATGTGGACGCATCCCGGTGGTGAGGATCCACCGCACCGGGACTGGCCAGAGGACGTGAGGTCCATGTCGCTCCCGGATCCTTCCGGCGTACCCCGGCGCGCCCGGCTGTGGGCCCGGCTGGCGGTGGTCTGCGCGGTGCTCGCGGCGCTGACCCTGGTGGGCGAGGGCATCGTCGGCGGGCTGCTCGTCCTCGTCGTCGGGATCGCCGGCGCCGCGCTCACCGCCATGGGGACCTGGTGGGTGGTGGCCCATCGCGGGGCGGTGCGGCTCGTGGGGACACTGCTCGTGGTGGGCGCGCCCGTGGCCATCCTGTTCATCTACGCCCGGGCGGACCTGTGGCCCACGGCGCTGGTCGCCATCGCGCTCTGGGCGGCGGCCGTGGCGTGCGCGCGGACGGCGCTGCGCTCGGCGCGCCGGCCCGACGGCATGCCGGCGGTCGCACGCGCCTCCCCCCGGCAGCCGGTGCTGATCATGAACCCGAAGTCCGGCGGCGGGAAGGTCGGCCGTTTCGGCCTGGTCGAGAAGGGCGAGGCGCTCGGCGCCCGGGTGGTGCTGCTGGACCCGGCCGTCGTGACGGACGTCGCCGCCATCGCCCGGCAGGCGGTGGCCGACGGCGCGGACCTGCTCGGCGTGGCGGGCGGCGACGGTACCCAGGCCCGGGTGGCCGAGGTGGCCGCCGAGCACGACCTGCCCTTCCTCGTGATCTCCGCAGGCACCCGAAACCACTTCGCCATGGACCTCGGGCTGGACCGCGAGGACCCCGCCCGCTGCCTGGACGCGCTGGCCGACGGGGAGGAGCTCAGGGTCGACCTGGGCGTCGTGGGCGGCCACGCCTTCGTCAACACGGCCTCGTTCGGCGTCTACGCGGAGATCGTGCAGCGGCCGGAGTACCGGGACGCCAAGGCGGACTCGGCGCTGGCCGCACTGCCCGACCTCCTGCTCGGGTACGCCGGCACCACCCTCGACGCGGTGACCGACGGGACCCGCCTGGAGTCCCAGCAGGCGCTGCTGGTCAGCAACAACCCCTACACCTCCTCCGAACCGATGGGCGCCCGCAGGGCCCGCCTCGACCTCGGGGCGCTGGGTGTCCTCGGGATCCGGGTGAACAACGCGGCCCAGGCCGCCGACATCGCGCTCCGCGGTGCGAAGGCACCGGGCCTGCACGTACTGACCTCCCGCCAGGTCGTCATCGGATCGGCCGCGCAGAACATCGCGGTCGCCGTGGACGGCGAGGCCCTGACCCTGCCCACACCCGTGACCTGCTCCATCCGCCCGGGCGCCCTGCGCGTACTGGTGCCCCGGGAGCGCCCCGGGGCTCCGGCGGGCAGTCCGCCCATGGAGTGGAGCGAGGTCCTCGCGCTGGCCTTCAAGCGGCCGGGGCCGGCGCCCGCCCCGTGAGCACCCCGGAGCACGCCGTCGGTACTCCGGGATGCCCGGGTTCCTGTGCGGCGTCACAATGAGGCTTAGCCCGGCGTTCCCGGTGTTCCCCGCGTTCGCAGCGGATTGGAGACATCCGTGAAGGACCTCAAGTTTGAGCAGAAG
This sequence comes from Streptomyces sp. NPDC054932, assembly GCF_053610205.1. Lineage (NCBI taxonomy): Bacteria > Bacillati > Actinomycetota > Actinomycetes > Kitasatosporales > Streptomycetaceae > Streptomyces > Streptomyces sp. NPDC054932. The sequence continues at coordinate 43,814 of NZ_JBSGXU010000044.1, forward strand.
AGTTCCCTTTCCCGCCTTGAGGCAGCCGATCAGCTCTCCGCGCTCGCGGAGGCGCTCAGGCACGGCGGCAACGCGGAACTGGAGCTCGGCCCCGGGAGGATGAGCCTGCGGGTCCCCGACGAGCTCCGCACCGAGATCGAGGTCGAAGTCGGCGACGGCGAGATCGAGATGGAGATCGAGCTCAAGTGGCCGACCGCCCGGTCCGGGGCCGCGTCGTAGTGGCCTCGGACGGCCCGGAGCCCGGCCCGGCGACGGGACCGGAGGGGAGCCCGGAGGCGGGTCCCGGGGACGGCCCGGAAGAGGCCCACGGCGACTACACCGGGGCCGTCTACGGCTCGCTGCTCGCCGCCTCCGTCGTGGTCGGCGCCGGCACGCTCGGCCCCTATCCACGGCTCCAGCTCGTCGTGCTGCTGCTGGCCACCGGAGTGGTGTTCTGGGCCGCGCACGTCTTCTCCCGCCTCTTCGGGGCCCGGATCGTGCGCCGCCTGAGCTGGGACGTGATCCGCCGGACGTCGCGGGAGGAGGGCCCGATCATCAAGGCGGCCGTCCCGCCCGCCGTCGCCGCGGCCATCAGCCCGTGGCTCGGACTGGGGCCTCAGGGGGTGGCCTGGCTGGCCCTCGCGGTCGCCCTGGTCGGACAGGTCGGCTGGGCCACCCTGGCCGCCAGCCGGGCCGGGGCCTCGCGCCGCCTGATGCTGGTCGCCGGCGCGATCAACCTCTTCCTCGGGCTGCTCATCGTGCTGCTCAAGGTCGTCCTCCAGCACTGACTCCGGCACTGAGGTCCGCCCGGTACTCCGCCAGGGCCGAACCCAGGCGGCCGACGCCCTCGGCGATCTCCTGCGGGGTGTGCGTGGTGAAGGACAGCCGCAGCGTGCGGGGGTCCGGGGCGGCCGCGTGGAAGGGCGCTCCCGGCACGAAGGCCACGCCGTGGGTCACGGCCGTCTTCAGGAGCGCCGTCGCGTCGTGGTCCTCCGGGAGACGGGCCCACAGGAACATGCCGCCCTCGGGCAGGTTCCACTCGCACCCCGCCGGGAGGGTCCGGCCCAGCGCCCCGTGCAGGGCGTCGCGGCGCTCGCGGTAGGCCGTGCGCACGGTGGCTGTGTGGGCGTCCAGGTCCACCGCCCGGAGGTAGTGCGCCGCGGCCAGCTGGTCCACCGTGGAGGTGTGCAGGTCCGCCGCCTGCTTCGCGACCACCGCGGCCCGCCGCAGCCCCGCCGGCGCCCGGAGCCAGCCCAGCCGCAGCCCGGGGGCCATGACCTTGGAGAAGCTGCCGAGCAGGGCCGTACGGTCCTGCGCCCCCGGGTGCGCGGCGAGCCACGGGACGTCGCGGCCCTCGTAGCGGAGTTCTCCGTACGGGTCGTCCTCCACCAGCCACAGCCCGAGCCGCGCCGCGGTGTCCGCCACCGCCGCCCGGCGGACGGCCGGGAGGGTGCGTCCCGTCGGGTTCTGGAAGGTGGGGACGGTGTACAGCAGCTTGGGCCGCTCGCGCGCGACGATCTCCGCCAGCGCGTCCGGGAGGATGCCCTCCGCGTCGCAGGGCACGGCGACCACCCGCGCGCCCGCGAGCCGGAAGCACTGGAGGGCGGCGAGGTAGGTGGGGTTCTCGACCAGTACGACGTCACCGGGTTCGACCAGGGTCGCGGTGATGAGGGTGAGGGCCTGCTGGGAGCCCGAGGTGATGAGCACGTCGTCCGGGCCGGTCGGCAGGCCGCGCGCCGTGGCCCGGGCGGCGACGGCCTCGCGGAGCTCGGGGGCGCCCTCGGTGGTCGAGTACTGGAGCGCGCGCCGGGCGGACACCGCGAAGGCGGCGTCGTACGCGGCCCGCAGGCCCTCGGTGTCGAAGAGCTCGGGCGCGGGGAGGCCGCCGGCGAGGGAGATGATCCCGGGCCGTTCGGTCAGCGCCAGGATCTCGCGCACCGGGGACCCCTCCACCGAGGTGGCGCGGGCGGCGAACGCGGGCGGCGGTGCGGTGGCGGAAGCAGGCACGGGCAGCTCCTTCAGGAGGCGGGTGCGCGCATCGTAGCGAGGGAAGTTGTAGACGGCATCTATGTATCGAGTGGCGGACCGGCGGCCGGTACCGCTCGCCGAGTACCGGCCACGGGCGCTGTCCGCCACCCCCGCGACCCCTCCCGATCTGACGCTGCATCAGCTAGACCGTTCCCATGACGACAGGAGAGCAGGACCAGGAGCAGCACCAGGAGCAGCACCAGGGTCAGGGCCGGCAGCGGCAGCCCGGCACCCGCGTCGACGACTACGCCGAGCTCGCGGCCGTCGGCCCATACGGCGTCCGCCCCGGCCACGCGCTGATCACCATGGTGGAACCGCACCCGGGCCACGAGTACGCCTACAACCGCTGGTACGAGGACGACCACTACTACGCCGGGGCCATGGCCATGCCCTGGATGTACGCGGGCCGCCGCTGGGTGGCCACCCGTGAGCTGCAGGAGCTGCGCTACCCCGAGAAGTCGGCCGTCGCCCAACCCGTCACCGCGGGCTGCTACATCTCGACCTACTGGGTCACCGAGGGCCGCTACGACGAGCACATGAAGTGGACCGTCGGCATCAACAAGCGGCTGAACCGCGACGGGCGGGTCTACCAGGACCGCACCCACGTCTTCACGTCCTTCCAGGACCACGTGGCCACGGTCTACCGCGACGGCGCCGCCGGTCCGCGGGACTACCACGCCCTGGACCACCCGTACGCCGGTCTCGTCGTCCAGGTGATCGACGCCGACGGGCCCGGGCAGCGGGCCGAGTTGCTGGAGTGGCTGCGCTCGCGCGCCCTGCCGAAGCGGCTGCACGGTGGCCCGGCCGCGATGGTGACGGTCTTCCGGCCCACCCCGCTGCCCGGTGACCGGATGACGTACGTCAAGCAGGTGGAGGGGGTCGACACCCGCCTCACGCTGCTGTGGTTCCTCCAGGAGGACCCCCGGACCTCCTGGGACCGCTTCCGGGGACTGGACGCGGAGGTCGCGGAGGCGGGGCTGGGGCGGGTGGAGCTGGTGGCGCCGTTCGTCCCGACGGTGCCGGGGACCGACCGGTACGTCGATCAGCTGCGCTGAGGGGGATGTCGGCGCCGCGGACATGGCCGAGCCCCCTCGGCCAAGACGGCGGGTCGGTCGAGAGGGCTCACGTCAGTGCTGCAGGTGGTTCTGGTGCTGCCGGTGGTGCTGGTGGTGCGACGGACGGTCCGCTGGTGCTGGACGCGGGGACCGGACGGCTTGAAGAGGGGGGACGGTTGGGGCGCGCCGTGCTGTTCAGGCCACGCGTCCCGGCCGGCCCTCGGTGACGACGGCGACGAACGAGGTCCAGGAGTCGGGCGCGAAGGTGAGGGACGGTCCGTCCTGCACCTTCGAGTCGCGGACGGCGATGGCCTCCATGACAGGGGACTTGACCTCGACGCAGGCGCCGTTGGCGGAGTAGGAGGACTTGATCCAGTTGTCCGTGGCGCCCTGGCGAATAGCCATGTTTCTCTCCGGTGAGCGAGTAGTGCCGGTAGTTCCGGTGTCCTGTCGGCCACTTTTCCGGCTGACCTGATCGACGCTACCGGCAGCTCCTGACGGGTGAAGCGACCATTCACCCGACCGGGTGGCATATTCCATTCAAGCCTTTGTGGCTGGGGAGTGACGGTGTACGGTACCGACCCGCTCGTCGCGCACCCGGTGGATCTCGGTCATATACCGGCGCTATGCGCCCTTGTCGGCATATTGATCGATGATTCCCGAGATGAACTCGCGGGTCTGGTCGACGTTGAGGGCCTGCGCGCGCAGGTGTTCGTACATCACGCTGTACTTCTGGACGTCGTTGGCCTTCTCCAGGTACAGGTCGCTCGTCACGCCCTCGATGTAGACCACGGTCGAGTCGGACGCGTCCGGGAACTCCAGGATCGCGTACTGGCCGTTGACGCCCGGATGCGCGCCCAGCTCGAAGGGCATCACCTGCACCGTGACGTGCGGCTGCTCCGACTGCTCTATCAAGTACTCGAGCTGCCGGATCATCAACTGGGCGTCGCCCACCCGCCGGCGCAGCGCGGCCTCGTCGATCACCGCCCACAGGCGCAGCGGCCCCAGATCGGGGTTGTTGTTGTCCGTCTCGGAGAGCCGCTTCTGGCGGTGCATCCGGACCTGGACGCGCTTGTCCACGTCGGCCGGGGCCGTCTCCGGCCACGCGCCGCGGACGAGGGACTGCGCGTACTCCGTGGTCTGGAGCAGTCCCGGGATCACCAGGGGCTCGTACGTGCGCAGGCTGGCGGCGTCCGTCTCCAGCCCGATGTAGACGCTGTACGGGATGTCGCCGAAGGCGTGCCACCAGCCCTGCTGGCGGGAGTCCTTCGCCATCTGCATGAGCGAGTCGATGAGGCGGCGGTCCTCGACCTCGTAGACGTCGCACAGGTCGCGGACGTCGCGCTGGCTGATGGAGCGGCGGCCGTTCTCCAGGCGGCTGATCTTCGACTGGGAGACGAGGAGGCGCTCGGCGACCTGTTCGGCCGTCATGCCCTTGTCCTCGCGGAGCTTGCGCAACTCCATGCCCAGTCGGCGGCGTCGGACGGTGGGATTGACATTGGACGCCACGTGAACGGCACCTCCGCCTTCTTCTGTCGTTGCAGCTGTCTCTCTGCGTATCTGGTGTTGAGCAGACTGCCACCGAAGCGGGCGGCGCCGCTGGGGAACGGCCCGGAAACACAGACGCGCGGGGCGGCGGGGTCGGCGAACCGGCCCCGCCACCCCGCGCGCTGGCGGCTCCCGGACCGGTCCTCGCGGACTTCGGTCCCGGCGGTGGCGTTGCGTTGGTGCTGCGATCGAGCGGTGGAACGGGTGCAGCGGGTACAGCGGGTGCAACGGGGTGGATCAGTGCGCGGCCGCGCGGGCCATCGCGCCCGTCCGGCGCGGCTGCAGCGGGACGCTGCTCGCCGTGGCCCGGGCCGGCGCTGCGGGTGCGCGGTCACGGCGTGGCTGTGCGGCCACACCGTTCTGGACGTCCATCACGGCATGCGCCACGAGTCCGCCCATCGGGTCGTGCCGGATCAGGTCCCGCAGCCGGGACCTGGACGACCGCCCCTCGTTGCCGGGGTACAGGTGCTTGCCGAGTCCGACCGCGTGGGCCAGTGCGGCGAGCGCCGCGGTCCGCGGGTCCGGCGGTACGCCGGTGCGGATCGCACTGTCGAGCCGGGCTCGGATCTCCCGGCTGATCTCCGTGTCCGTCGCCTGGTAGCGAGTCGTCGGCAACACTCCGCACATCTGTCCCGCGACGGCATGAACCATGCCGCAGCGCTCCAGATGAGCGAGGTAAATCTGACGGAGCCCCAACCGGGGTCCGCCGATCCAGTGGACGGCCCGTACCGGGCTGCCGCGCCTGCGCAGCAGTTCCAGTGCGGAGTCCAGAGTCGGATCTCCTGTCGGCCGTGGCATCACCACGGCGATACGATCCCCATCAGGGGCTATCCGTCCTGCCAGAGCCAGCTCCACTAGCTGTGCCCCGGCCAGGCCGAGGTCGAGCGACTGCGGCTGCGCCGTGGTACCCGTGGCCGGGTCCAAGGCGAGCAGCAGAAGCTCCTCCGGAATTGTTCTGCGGCTCCTGCCCATCCATGCCTCCCCGCGTGGATGAGTGACAGGGTGACGCCTCTCACATTCATCTGTCGAGAGCGCGTGGCCGCTTTGTGGGGGAACCCGCAGCTATGTCGTTCTCGTCTCTCGCGGGGGCGATGCCCCCGAGACGGGACACTGTTAGACATTCGGACAGCCGGACGTGGCGGCGATGGAGGAGGAACGGTGGCGGGCGAGTCCCCCGACAAGTCGGTAGATGAAGGAGCGCCGGGGGCGGCGGAGTCGTCCGCGGGGCGTGACCCGAGGCTGTCGGTGTTCCGGCCGCGGGATCCCGAGGGCGGCGTCGCCGCTGCCGATGCCGATGCCGATGCCGATGCCGACGCCGGCAGCGGTTCTGGTGTCGTCGTCGAGGTCGAGGTCGAGGCCGAAGCGGAAGTCGAGGTCGAGGCCGGAGCCGGTGGGCGGGATGCGCTGCGGGACGCGGTGGCGGCGTGGGTCGCCTCCGCCGATGCCGATGCCGATGCCGACGGCGCATCGGGTGAGGACGAGGATTCCGCTTCGGCGGACGGTGAGGCGCGGGCGGACGAGTCCGACGCCGTCGGTTCCGACGCGCCGGATGCTCGTGCCGAGGAGCCGGATTCCGACTCCGATTCTGATTCCGGTTCCGCAGCCGGCCGGGTGAAGCCCGCCGCTGCGGCCGAGAAGCCTGCGGCCGAGAAGCCTGCGGCCGAGAAGCCTGCGGCCGAGAAGCCTGCGGCCGAGAAGCCTGCGGCCGAGAAGCCTGCCGTGAAGACCGATTCCGCTTCGACTCCCGCCCCGGAGCGGGAGCCGAAGCCTGCGGCCGACGCGCCTGCGGACAGTGAGCGCACTGCCGTGTTCCG